>DATKEE010000342.1:0-2644 GCA_035544555.1 Candidatus Methylomirabilota bacterium | reverse complement strand
TGATTTCCTGAACTCCGTCCGGTCGCTGCCACCCCACCTCAATCCAATCACCGCCGCCTCCTTCCTTGTGGAGGATTTCAAAATAAATCCATTGCCCGCGGCTCAGGGTGATGATGTCCGTGGAACGCTCGGCCAGCCGCGCCCCGCCGAACAAAGCCGTGCAACAGCCGGTCTCCGCCGCCACCAAGGCAATGTTCGCCGGATCGGTGTCGCTGCTCAACCAGAGTTCCGAGGCGTCGTCGCTGGCAATGTAGAGGACGTAATCTCCATCCATCGGCGCTTGAATGTAGCCGCGCACATAACTCCCGTAGTTGTCTCCCATGTTCACCCCCCGTTCCGCCGCCACATCGTCCGTCCAGATGTCGGTAAATAGCGCGAATCCATCGGGGTTGGGTCCCGCCGGAAAAAAGCTGGCCGCCCGCAGATCGTCCACAGACGTTCCGGGCAGGCCACCCTCGACAAGATTGCCATCGTAGAAGACGCGGAGGAGAATACCAGCCGAGGCCTGCTGGGCGGCCATCGCCAGACAGAAAACCAGGAGCAGCGCTCGCAGTTTGATGAGTTTCATAGAGGTTTTTATGGTTTCACCATCGAAGCCAGGCGAATCGAGGTGTCGCCAGTTTCACTTCGCACAGCGATTGTTTGGTTGCCGAAAGCGACCGGCATAGCGGATTTCGCGTAAGGGTTGTTTGCAGGAACGACGTCACTATCAACAAGTCGCCGGACAAATGCAACACTTTTGGTACGTTTGGCGTATTTTTTTTGATCCCACCCCTTCATGTCCGCAGGATCACACTCGTGCTCAATGCCGCCTATAGCTCGCTCCCCCTCAAGGCCAACGCCACTTTCCAACCCGTTCATCGTTGTTCCGCGCCCCCTCTTGCGATCCGTAGAAACCCGTAGGAGAACCGGCCCTTCCGACCTTCACCCTGCGGCCCGAGTCTGATGAATTAACTCCTCGTCATACGCCTCCATCAACCTTCCCGGAATCGTTCCTTCCGTGCTGAATTTCACGTCGTCCACCTGTCGCACCCGGACAATTCCGAATGAGCTCAAGCTCAGGAAAACCGATTGCGCCCCCCCCGGAATTCCGTCCGTCTGGCTCACCTCGCGCACGGGAATCGACAACCGCCCTAACAACCTGAACACCAGTCCGCGGGTTGTTCCCTCCAATGCCCCCGTGCCCAATTCGGGCGTAAACACCGTCCCTCCCTCGATCCAGAAGACATTCGCGCCCGACGCGCTCACCACTTCCCCCCGCCGATTCAGCAAGAGCGCCTCATCCGCTCCTTGTCCCTCCGCCTCCCGCCTCGCCATGACCTGCAGCAATCGGTTCCCGCTCTTGATCTGATTCAAAGGATCCCCGGCATCCACCCGCCACGACACCGTGACCAGCCTCCAACCATCCTTCGGAGCCTCCGGACGCTCATGCATCGAGGCCACCAACACCGGTTTCTCCGCCCCCCGCGGCGAATACCCCCTGCGTCCGACCCCCCGGGACAACTGAATCCGCAAGACCGCGTCGGAGGCCGCGTTCACTTCGATCAACCGGTCAACCGTCCCGCGCAGTTCCGTTTCGGATACCGGCATCCCGATCCCCAACAAGGCCGCCCCCCGCGCAAAACGCGCCCAGTGTTCCCGCCATTGAAACGGTCGTCCCGCGTGAACCCTCAGCGTCTCAAACACCCCATCCCCATAAAGAAACCCGCGGTCAAACACCGACACCACCGCCTCCGCCTCCGGCACGAACCGGCCATTCAGGTAAACCGTTCTCATTCCCGGCGCTTCACACGATCCACTCTCCCATCACGCGCCCGGCCACATCCGTCAACCGGTAGTCCCTCCCCTCGAAGTGATAGGTCAGCGCCTCGTGATCCAGGCCGAACAGGTGCAGAAGCGTGGCGTGAAAATCATTGATGTGCACCGGATCCCTCACCACGTTCATTCCCAATTCGTCCGTTTCCCCATAAGTCAGCCCGCCCTTGACGCCCCCGCCCGCCATCCAGAGCGAGAAAGCGCTGGGCTGATGATCCCGCCCGGTCACCGCCGCCATCCCGATCCGGTTGTCGCCAAGCGGTGTCCTCCCAAACTCCGTCCCCCAGACCACCAACGTGCTCTCCAGAAGCCCCCGCTGCTTCAGGTCCTTGACCAGTGCCGCGATGGGTTGATCCACCACCCCGCAGTTTCGCACCAGTCCGTCATTGATGCCGCCGTGGTGATCCCAGCCGTCCATGTAGATGTTCACGAACCGGACCCCCCGCTCCACCATCCGGCGCGCCAACAGGCAACTCGTGGAGAAACGCCGCTGCAAATCGTCCCCCCGGTCGATCCCATACGCCTCCAGTGTCGCCGCGCGTTCCCCGGAAAAATCGATCAGGTCCGGCGCCGCCTTCTGCATCCGAAACGCGAGCTCATACGACGAAACCCGGCTGTCGATCTCCGGATCCTTGATATGTCTCCGCCGCCGCTCGTTCAATCGCGCGATCGTGTCGAGTGACATCCTTTGCACCGCCGTCGTGATGCCCGGCGGGTTCCCCAGGTTGTGCACCGCGTCGCCCCGCGTTCCAAACAGCACGCCCTCATAGGTCGAGGGCATGAATCCGCAGGACCAGTTCGTGGCGCCGCCGCGAATCCCCGGACCGGG
>DATKEE010000341.1:0-17996 GCA_035544555.1 Candidatus Methylomirabilota bacterium | reverse complement strand
TTTAACTTTGTTTCGATCCACGCAGCGTCAAGGTCAGGCCGGCAATGGCAGCGACGATGCCTCCGATGAGCATCCAGACGGCCTTGTCCGTGGGGGAACCGGTGAAGAAACGGGAGACATCGGAGCTGAAGGAGTTCATTGCGCTGATGCCAAAGATGATCAGCACGATTCCGCCAACCAACAGGGCCAGGGAGATGATTCTATTCATAAGGTGGGGTGGATTGATGTTGACAGGGGTGTGATCCGCCATGCGGCGGATGCGGGCACCTGCCTCCTTCGTCAGACGGACCTCCGACCGGAGAACACGTTGATGAGCACCACGACAATGGCGATGACCAGGAGGACATGAATGAACCCGCCGACTGTGTAGCTGGTGACCAGCCCCAACAGCCAGAGGATCAGGAGTATAGCCGCAATTGTGTATAACATGGGTTTTGCCTTTCGATTTTGTTGTTAACCGCTCAGGGATTTCAGTTGTTCACGACGATCTTCACGCCCTGCACCCGGCCGGGTGCCGGGTTTGATTTGGATACCGGTACCGACCTCGGCATGGTCAATCCGCCATTCGTTGCTTTCATGCCTTGAGAATCAATGTTGGCGGGGGATTCGATGACGATGACGGAGTCCGGCTTTGAAGCAGTCCGTGTCGGTGAGGTGGCGACCAACAGGGTTCCCGCGACGGTGCCGGCGACAATCAGGATCAGAAGCGGGAGAGTCGGTGGCTTTTGACTTTTCATGATTTGATTGTCCTTCAGTTTTGCGCCGACAACTGCCGGCTATTTCAATTTCAACGGAGTCACGCTAGCCCATGCCTTCACTCGTATCGAGTTGGGGGTATCCCCCACGGCGCGTCCCGGCCCGGGCTTCCGGAGAAAGCGTCGAGCCGCCTTGCGGCGGACTGCATGTCAGGGCGCGATCTTGTCGCTCACCCATTGGCGGGAGGTCTGGAAGCCGTCCTTCAACGACTCATAGGCCTGGCTGGTGCCACTCTTCACGGATTCCCAAGTCGATTCGGTGGCGTCCCCGGCCTTTTCAATCTGCCTGTCCAACGCGGCCGCCTGCTCGCGCAGCGCCTCAAGTTTGGGACTGGCTTCGGCTTTGACCGCGTCGCTGGAGTTTTCGATTCTTGCGGCGAGCTGCTCGATCTCCCGGTTGATCTCAGCCAGTTGGTTCCGCATTGTCTCCGTAAATTCATCCTTTTGCTCGTAGGAGTAGTCTTTCACCTCCCGCGCGGTTTCCCGAGTGTCGGCTTGGAGTTGGTCGATCCGGTCCGAGGCGGACTCCTCCCGGGACTCCTCCCGATTGCAGCCGGCCGCAAGAACAATGACGGAAATCAGTGGGATCATCAGGTGTGTGGGTTTCATAATTGTCTTCATCGTGTCTCCAGTCTGCTTCGCGCGCCGGACTTTGCCAGCGGGGGAAATCCCCGAGAGCCCGCTGACGAATGAATTCGGAATTCGGCGGGAAATTTTCCGGTCATGGCGCGCAAGTGAATCCGGGCGAAGCATCTGGGCCGGTCCATTCGCCCGCCGCATAGGCGTGCCTTCACGCCGGCAGGCTGTGGAATGGGGGACTTCCCCGATGGACAACCCGACAATTGCCCCGGATAGTGCCAAGTGCACCGCACGACGGACCAGGCGTCGCAACATGCTGTCTTGATGATGCGATGCGCCGACGCGATGAGACTCCAAAGCCCCCGCTTCCGGCGGGCATCGCCAATCTGATGATCGAGAAGAAGTTCATTCCGAACCCCTGGAGGCGCGGCGAAACATGAAGCGTCCCACCAGATCCGCGAAGCCTTCACGCAGGGCCGGAGCGACCCCATCAAACGGGCGGCTGAAACCGCGTCGCCAGGCGAAGGCCAGGGTGGATGGTGAGGTTGCGTTGGAAACGCTGCCGATGATGACCGAGCTTTACCGTCGAGCCGCGGGTGAAATGGGGAAACAGCGGAAGCAACCGCGGAGAATCCCCGGCGCATCGAACCCGGAAGCCGACCCGCACAAACTGCTCCACGAACTGCAGGTACACCAGGTGGAACTGGAGTTGCAGAACACGGACCTGAAGGAAGTGCGGGATCGGATGGAGGCGCTGCTGGAAAAATACTCCGACCTCTACGATTTCGCTCCGGTGGGCTATTTCTCGATCGATGAATCGGGTGTGATTCAGGAGGCGAATCTGACGGGGGCCGCGTTGCTGGGCATGGAACGGGGCCGGCTGATCAACCGGCGCCTGCTGGTGTTTGTGACTCCGGCGAGCCGGCCGGACTTTCTGGCCTTCCTGAAGGAGGCATTCACCGGGATCGGAGGCCGGGGCCGGGTCGGTGAGGCGCTGCTGACGAGGGAGGATGGCGCCACGTTTTGGGCCCGGTTTCAGGCCGGGCCCGCGGTTTCGATTCCAGGGGCGGGGAAGTGCTGCCGGGTCGCGTTCGAGGACATTACCGCCCTCAAACTGGCCGCGGAGGCGCGCGGCCGCGAGGAGGCAACGGCAGTCAGAAACCGGACACTGGGGCGGGAACTGGTCCGGCGGCGGGCGATGGAAAAGGCCCTCAAGAAAAGCGAACGGCACAAGTCCAAGTTGCTTGACCTCTCGCAGGCGATGCAGGAACAGCTGAGGCAACTGTCGCGTCAGGTGCTGCGGGCGCAGGAGGAGGAGCGCAAGAGAATCAGCCGCGAGCTGCATGATGTCATCGCCCAGACCTTGACGGGCATCCACGTCCGGCTGGCGGAGTTGAAACGGCAGGCGAAGGTCGGGCCCCGGGTATCCGGCCGCAGCATCGCCCACACGCAAAAACTGGTGGAACAGTCCATGGACCTCGTGCATCGGTTCGCCTTGGAGCTGCGCCCGAGGGTGCTGGACGACCTGGGGTTGATTCCCGCGCTTCAAGAGTTGTTGAAGTCCTTCAAGCGGGAGACGGGCATCCACGTCAGCCTGTCGTCCTTTGCGGAGGCGGACCGCGTGCAAGGTGACAAACGAATCGTGCTTTATCGCGTGGCTCAGGAGGCGCTCAACAACGTGGCCCATCACGCGCAAGCCAGCCGGGCGGAAGTGCGCATTCAGAAACTCGATTCCGCCATTTGCATGAAGATCAGGGACAACGGCAGGGGGTTCCGGACGGGACGCCTGTCGGGTGTCAAAAGAAGCGATCGCCTGGGTCTGCTCGGCATGAGTGAACGGGTGGAAATGGTCGGCGGCGAATTCACCATCACGTCCGCGCCGGGCAAAGGTACGACCGTCATCGCGCGGATTCCGATCGCCAACGAGGCGCGTGAGGAACGGAGGAAACGGCCGAATGAGAAATAGCGGCCGCCACGCCTCCTTCCCGGCGGCTCGATTGACCCGGTGTCCCACGGGCATCGAGGGCCTCGACGAAATCACGGGCGGCGGATTGCCGCGCGGCCGGCCGGCGCTGGTGTGCGGTGGCGCGGGTTGCGGCAAGACGCTGTTTGCCGCGGAATTCCTCGCGCGCGGCGCCGTGCAGTTCGGCGAGCCGGGCGTTTTCATGTCCTTCGAGGAGACAGACGCTGAGTTGGAGGCCAACGTTGCGTCGCTTGGACTTGATCTGGCGGGTCTGGCCCGGCGCAAAAAAATCGTCCTGGATCACGTGTACCTCGAGCGCAGCGAAATCACGGAGACCGGCGAGTATGACCTGGAAGGGTTGTTCGTCCGGCTCAATCACGCGATTGATGCCATCGGCGCCAAGCGCGTGGTTCTGGACACGCTCGAGGCGCTGTTCGCCGGCCTGCCCAACGAAGCCATCCTGCGCGCCGAGTTGCGCCGGCTCTTCAGATGGCTCAAGGACAAGGGTGTGACCGCCGTTATCACGGCCGAGCGCGGGCGCGAACACCTGACGCGCCACGGGCTGGAGGAATACGTGTCCGATTGTGTCATCCTGCTCGATCACCGGGTCCATGACCAGATTGCCACGCGGCATCTGCGCGTGATGAAATATCGCGGCGCGTCGCATGGCACCAACGAGTTTCCTTTCCACATCGGCGACGAAGGCATCAGCGTGTTGCCCATCACGGCGCTGGGGTTGAATCACAAGGTATCGAGCGGGCGGATCTCCACCGGCATCCCGCGACTGGACGCGATGCTGGGCGGGCGGGGTTTTTTTCGCGGCGGCAGCATTCTGCTCACGGGGACGGCCGGCACCGGCAAGACCAGCGTCGGGGCTCATTTTGCCCAGGCTGCCGCCCGGCGCGGGGAGCGCGCGCTCTTCTTCTCGTTCGAGGAATCGCCCGGCCAGATCGTCCGCAACATGCGTTCCATCGGGTTGCGCCTGGAGCCTTTGGTCCGGCGCGGCCTGCTGCGGTTTCACTCGGCGCGGCCCACGCTTTATGGCCTGGAACTGCGCCTGGCCACGATGTTCAAGGAGATCGCGGCGTTTCAACCCGCCCTCGTCGTCGTGGACCCGATCACCAGCCTGCTGGCCTCCGGCACAGACTACGAAACCAAGGGGATGGTGACGCGGCTGATTGATTTCCTGAAGAACGGCCAGGTCACCTCGCTCTTCACCAGTCTGACGCATGGCGGCCACGCGCCGGAGCAAAGTGAAATCGCCATGTCATCGCTCATGGATTCCTGGCTGTGGTTGCAGAACCTCGAAGGCAACGGGGAACGCAATCGCGTGCTTTACGTGCTCAAGTCGCGGGGCATGGCGCACTCCAACCAGGTCCGCGAATTCCTGATTTCCAACCGGGGCATTGACCTCGTGGACGCTTACATCAGTCCCAGCGGCGTCCTGACCGGCGCGTCCCGCGTGGCGCAGGCCGCCCGCGAAAAGGCCGAGGCGCTGGCCGGCCAGCAGGAAGCCGCCCGCCGCCAACGCGAACTGAAACGCAAACGCGCGACGCTCGAACAGCAAATCGCCGGGCTGCGCTCCGAGCAAGAAGCCGGCGCTGAAGAACTTCGGCGCCTTGACGAACAGGTCGGAACGCAAACGCGTTTGCGGACTGCCGAACGGACGGGATTGAGCCGCTTGCGCCAGGCGGATGTGAAGGCAGCGGCCGGAGCGCGGGACAACTCCAAACCAAGGAGCAAACGATGAAAACAAAAATGGCGGGACGACGTTCCTCCGGGCGCGCGACCGCCAATGGCGCCAGGAAGCGCGGTCCCGCACAGAGCGGGACCGCGTCAACCACCCCTCACGAGAACGCTTCGTCACTCGCGGGCGCGGTGGCCGGCCGGATGGCGAAGCGGGCTCAAGCGCGCTCCCCGCGGCGGTCAGCCAAATTCTGGCATCTGCGCCTTTATGTGGCCGGGCAGACGCCCAAATCGCTGACAGCTTTCGGGAACCTGAAACAGATTTGTGAGAACCACCTCAAAGGCCGCTATCGGATCGAGGTGGTTGACCTGTTGGAGCGGCCGCACCTTTCCCAAGGCGACCAAATCCTGGCCATTCCCACGCTCGTGCGAAATCTCCCGCAACCCATGCGAAAAATCATCGGCGACCTGTCCGACACCGAGCGCGTGCTCGTGGGGTTGGATTTGCGACCCGCCAATTAACCCGAACTCCGAAGTGAAAACAGGGCGAAGCCAAAGCCATGCCGGGGGACGCGCTCCTTTCGCGTCCCGCGATTCAGCTTCGGATTTGGTGGTTCCCCCGAGCCGCACGCCCGTGGAAACGAACAAAACCAGCCGCGCGACCCATGCCTTTGAAAAGGCCCTGGCCAACCGGCGGCCGGCCAGATACATCTTGCGATTGTACGTGGCGGGGGCGACTGCCAGATCGCACGAGGCCGTGCTGCGCGTCCGGCAACAATTGCGCGCGGCCGCACTGGAAGCCCACTGTGAACTGGAAGTGATTGACGTCTATCAGCAGCCCATCCTGGCACGCGATGGCCAGATCGTCGCGACCCCGACGCTGGTCAAGGAATTCCCACTGCCTGTGCGACGGCTCATCGGCAACCTGGCGAACACGAGCCGTCTTTTTGCCGGGTTGGATCTGGTCACGAAAGGTAAAACCGGGCGATGAAAACCGTCCGCCGCCAACGCTCCCCCCGCGCCACGCCTGCCCGCGCGAGAACCGGCGGGCTGACCCGCGAACTCGCCAAACTCCGCGCGCGCCTGGCTGAAGCGGAGGAAACGCTCCGCGCCATCCGCCGCGGCGAAGTGGACGCGGTGGTGGTCGCGGGCAGGCAAGGCCCGCAAGTGTTCACGCTCGAAGGCGCCGAGCACGCCTACCGCGTGCTCATCGAATCCATGAACGAAGGGGCGCTGACGCTGACGGCTGACAAGATGATTCTTTTCGCCAACCAGTGCTTCGCTCGAATGGTCAAATGCCCGCTGGAGCAGGTGATCGGCGGTTCCATGCGCCGCTTTCTCTCCGCCGACTTTCGGTCAGACCTCAGGGCGCTCCTGAAAAAGCCCGGCAAATCCGGTTCCAAAGCGCAATGCCTCCTGTTCGCCGCCGACGGCTCGAAAATGCCGGTGCAGATCTCTCTTCGTCCCCTGGGAGGGAATGGTTCGAACCGCGCGATCACCGGCTTGGTGGTGACGGACATGACGGAGGCCCGGCGCAACGAGGAGATGTTGCGGGCCGTATCCCGGCGCCAGATGCGGGCGCAGGAAGCCGAGCGCGGGCATGTGGCTCTCGAATTGCACGACCATATCACCCAGCTTCTCTGCGCCGTCCTGGTTCGCAGCCAGGCGCTGGCGGAGCGCCTTTCGACACGCGACGGGCCATCGAAGCGGGAGGCGATCAATCTTCGAGAGATGATCGGCAGGACCGCCGGGGAGGTGGAGCGCATTTCGCGGAGTCTGCGGCCCGGTGTTTTGAATGAACTGGGCCTGGTCGCCGTCCTGCGCGACAGCAGCCGAAACTTCGCGGATCGGACGGGCGTGTCCCTCAAGCTGACCTGCGATCGGTTGACAGGACGCCTGCCGGCCGACACCGAGTTGACGCTGTACCGCATTTTCCAGGAGGCATTGAGAAACGTGGAGACGCACTCGCGCGCGCGCCGCATCGCGGTGCAACTGACGCGACGCGGTAAGATCGTTGAGTTGGCGGTCCATGACGACGGGATCGGCTTTGACGCGGATCGTCTTTTGGCAAATCGAAAGGGGAAGGGCGGCCTGGGGCTGCTCAGTATTCGCGAGCGGGCCGCTTACGTGGGCGGCGTCCTGCATGTCAAATCCGCCCCTGGCAAAGGCACGACCATCCGGGCACAAATCCCCCTGAACCACGGCGCGTCACCGGGGGGGGGGGTAATGTTCGAGTTCTCCAATCCAAACTCAGATCCATATGAAACGAAACGAATCGAAACGAATCACTGTCCTGCTGGCTGAAGACCACCAGATTGTCCGGGAGGGTCTTCTATCCATGTTGAAACACGAACGCGACATCGAAGTGGTTGGCGAAGCGGATTCAGGACGCCAGGCCGTCGCGCTGGTGAAAAAACTTCATCCTGACGTGGTGGTGATGGACATTTCGATGCCGCTGCTCAATGGCCTGGAGGCCGCGCGTCAGATTCGCAAGGATTGTCCCGCCGCAAAGGTGCTCATTTTGTCCGCGTACGGAGATGACGCCTACGTCGAGCAACTGACCGCCATGGGAGTGGGGGGCTATTTGTTGAAACAAGCCTCGTCGCACGAGCTGGCCGAAGCGATCCGTGAGGTCCGGAAGGGTAACACGGCCTTCAGCCCGGAGATTTCGAGGCGCATGGGCAAACGCAATCGGATGTCGCCCGGTCGGGAGGGGAACTTCAAACAGAAAATCAACCGTCTGAGTCCGCGCGAGGTGGAGGTGCTGCAACTCATTGCCGAAGGCATGCCCAACAAACAAGTGGCCGCGGAACTGGGTGTGAGCTTCAAGACCGTGGACAAGCACCGGCAACATCTCATGTCCAAGCTCGACATCCATGACGTCGCCGGTCTCACCCGCTACGCCATCGCCGAGGGCATCATCGAGAACCATGTCCGGGTCGCCATTACCCCGGAGCCTGTCCCTTCGAGTGAGGGGAATTGGAAAGCTCAAAGTGGGGTGTATCCCCAAGGGTGACTCCCTTTCTGGAATGGGAAGGGTCGTCGCGCGTATGCTGGCACCACTATGAACGATCACAGTACCGCGTACACCGCGGAGCCGGCCGGCTGGATGGGAAACTCCGGAACGAATCCTCCCCGCCGCATTCTCGTGGTGGAGGATGACAGTTGCATCCGCGAGTTGAACGTCAATGTGCTGGCGGGTTCCGGCTATCACGTGGACGCTGTGGAGGATGGCGCCGCCGCCTGGCAGGCCCTGCTTGATGCCGGCCATTACGACTTGATCGTCACCGACAACAACATGCCGAAAGTGACCGGAATCGAACTGCTCGGCAGGCTGCGGACCGCGCGTCCGGATTTGCCGGTCATCATGTGCAGCGGCGCGCTGCCCGCCGACGTCTTCGCCCGAAGCCCATGGCTGAGGCCTGAAGCGACGCTGCTCAAGCCGTATACAATCACCGAGCTGCTGGCGACGGTGCAAACCGTTCTGGGGGCGTCCGGGTGTTTTTGCGCGCCGGTCGCGGCACCCCCGGGCGGGCGGGATTATCCGGCCCTGTGAGGGCTCATGGGCGGGGTGCCGGGAATTGACGTCAGGCGGGAGGATCCCATGAACAGAACCGCAAATTCCAGGATCACTCCCGGAAAGGATTGTCCGTCGGCACCGCCAGACGATGAGAACAGGAGCGTGGCTGGTGATGCGGGCAAAATGAAGCGGAAGCGCCCGTCCGCACAAAGAACCCGCCTCAACGGGCAGAGGGAGCAGGCTCTGCAAACGAACGAACTCCGGTATCGGCGGCTTTTCGAGGCGGCGCGGGACGGCATCCTGATTCTGGACGTGGACTCGGGGCGCATCACCGATGTGAACCCATTCCTGGTGGAGCTGTTGGGCTTTTCTCATGCGGAGATGGTCGGGCAGACCGTCGGCGAGTTGAGTCCGTTCAAGGACATTGAAGAGAACCAGGTCATGCTCGAGCGACTACAGCAGCATGGGTATGTCCGCTATGAGGATCTGCCGATGGAAACGCGGGATGGCCGCCACATTGCGGTGGAGTTTGTCAGCAACGTGTATGAAGCAGGTGGGACGAAGGTGATTCAATGCAACATCCGCGACATTACGGCGCGCAAGCGCACGGAAGCTGAAATTCACCGGCTCAACGCGGAACTGGAACAACGCGTGTGCGAACGCACCGCCCAGCTCCAATTGGCCAACCAGGAGCTGCAGACGTTCAGTTACTCCGTCTCCCACGACTTGCGCGCGCCGTTGCGCCACATCATGGGATTTGTGGAGATTCTGCAAAAGGGGATGGGGGCATCTCTTTCGACAACCAACCTGCGGCATCTGACGACAATCTCCGAGGCGGCGAGGCGGATGGGGGCGTTGATTGACGCCCTGCTGGACTTTGCGCGGATTGGCCAATCCAAGCTGCAAACGACGGACGTCAACCTCGACCAGTTGGTTCGGGACACGTTGGGGGATTTTGAGGGGGACACGGAGCATCGAAGGATTGAGTGGGAAGTACACCCGTTGCCGGTGGTGAGGGCCGACCGTGCCCTGTTGCGCATGGTGCTGGTCAATCTGATTGGCAATGCCGTGAAGTTCACCGGCAGGCGCGCCCGGGCCCGGATTGAAATCGGTTCCACGTCCGACGGGGACGGGGATGGCCGGGCGGTGGTCTTCATCCGCGACAACGGCGCGGGATTTGATCCACGTTATGCCGGCAAACTGTTCGGCGTATTTCAACGTCTTCACACCCTCGACGCGTTCGAGGGCACGGGCATCGGCCTGGCGAACGTCCAGCGCATCATCCACCGGCATGGGGGCCGCACATGGGCGGAGGGTGTGGTGGATGAGGGGGCGACGTTCTACTTTTCGCTCCCGAGACAGGAGGGTGTGCTTCGTGAACACTGAGATTGAAAATCTGAAGCGCGTTCTGCGGGTGGAAGCCGATCCCCAGGACGCGGAACTGACGCTCGCCGCGATGGAGGAGCACCACCCGGGCGATCTTCAGGCAGGCTCCAGGGCTACCGCGACTCGCGCCGGCCCTGGGCGCGTCTGCCGCGCGCCGAGACGTGACCGCGCACCCGGCTGGTGAGACCGGTTTTGGCGATCCGTTGCTTCTTGATTCTGGCGGCGACTTTCTTCGCTTTCGCGGCGACCCGCCGGCCGGTATTGCGTGGTTTGATGGCCATGCCACACAATGGTCCGGTCGTGCGCGAGGGGCAAAGTTAAAAAGCCGCGGGGGTTTTTTCACCGGCATCCATGCTGAAGCAAGAGGGGTCGGTGGTGAGGGCGATGAGAGTGGAGAGAGTGGTCGCGCGAGGCGTGATGAGGAGTCGAACCGTGCCTGGATTCCCGCCGGGTTGCCTTGCCTTGCGACGGGCCGGCAGGCAAAACAGGGGCGAAATCCGCGCATGAAGAATCCCGAGTCAACCGACTGGCATCAACTGGAAACCAGCGAAGTCCCGCAAAAGCTGGAGGTGGACTTCAAGGCCGGATTGTCCGCCGATGACGTGGCGCGCCGTCGCGCCGAATTCGGATTGAATCAGATGACCCCGCGCCGCGGGACGCCCGCGTGGATGAGGTTTCTCCAGCAATTCAATCAGGCGCTCGTTTACATCCTGCTCGCGGCCACCGTCGTCTCCGCCCTGCTTGGCGAATGGGTGGATGCCTCCGTCATCTTCGGCGTCGTGTTGATCAATGCCATTGTCGGCTTCATTCAGGAGTTCAAGGCCGAAAAGGCGATTGAGGCCCTCGCCCGAATGGTCCGCACCGAGGCCGCCGTGCGACGCGACGGACGCAGGCAACGCGTGCCTTCCGCCGATCTCGTGCCCGGTGACGTCGTCCTGCTGCAATCCGGCGACAGCGTGCCCGCGGATTTGCGACTCATCGAGGTGCGCAGCCTGCAGGTGGAGGAGGCCGCGCTCACCGGGGAATCGGTGGCCGCGCGGAAGAAGGCGGACGCCTTGCCGGCGGGCACGGTGCTGGGCGACCGCGTGAATCAGGCGTTCGCCGGCACACTGGTCACCTACGGCCAGGCGGAGGGCGTGGTGGTGGCGACGGGCGACCACACGGAGATGGGCCGCATCGCCACCATGCTGCACGAGGCGGTGGACATCTCGACGCCGCTGACGCGCAAGATCGCCGAGTTCAGCCGGTTGTTGCTTTACGTCATTCTCGGACTGGCGGCGGTCGCGTTTCTGGTGGGCGTGCTGCGCGGGGAAAGCGCGGCGGACATGTTCATGGCGGCGGTCGCGCTGGCGGTGGGCGCCATTCCCGAAGGCCTGCCCGCCGCGTTGACGATCACGCTGGCCATCGGCGTCTCCCGCATGGCGAAGCGTCATGCCATCATCCGGAAGCTGCCCGCCGTGGAGACACTTGGCAGCACCACGGTGATCTGCTCGGACAAGACCGGCACGCTCACGGAGAATCAGATGACCGTGAGCCGCATCTGGTCCGGGGGGCGGATGTTTGAAGTGACGGGTGGCGGTTACGAACCCAGTGGCGAAATCCGGTTCGATGGGCGGAGGGTGGAATTGAAGGAACACGCCGCGCTCGAAGAAACCCTGCTCGCCGGTCTGCTGTGCAACGATTCCCAACTCGTCCGCAAGGACAACCGCCTTCAGGTGGAGGGCGATCCCACCGAAGCGGCGTTGATTGTCGCCGCGCAAAAGGCCGGACTCGAGCCGGGGGAAACGTTCGACCGGCTGCCGCGTGTGGACGTGATTCCCTTCGAGTCCGAACACATGTTCATGGCCAGCCTGCATCGCGAGGAGGACGCCCATCTGATCTACAAGAAGGGCTCGGTGGAACGGTTGCTGGACCGCTGCGACGGCATGCTCGACGAGGGGGGCGACGAGGTTGAGCTCGACGCCGCGGCCGTCACGCGCGTGGTCGAGGAATTGACCGCGCAAGGCCTGCGCGTGCTGGCGTTCGCGAAACGACACGTTCCATCCGGACACGCGAAACTCTCGCATGACGATGTGAAGGGAGGCCTCACCTTGCTGGGATTGCAGGGCATGATCGATCCGCCCCGCGCGGAGGTCATTCAGGCCGTCGCCGACTGCCAGAGCGCGGGCATCGCGGTCAAGATGATCACCGGCGACCACAAGGGGACGGCGGTGGCCATCGCGGAACAACTCGGGCTGCGCGGCGGCCGGGACGAGACCGAACGGCTCAGGGCGGTCACCGGCCAGGAACTGGAAAGGATTGCGGACGACGAGTTGCCGGCGACGGCCGGGAGGGCCGCCGTGTTCGCGCGCGTGGCGCCGGAACAGAAGCTCAGGCTGGTGCGCGCCCTGCAAAGCCGCGGCGACGTTGTCGCGATGACCGGCGACGGCGTGAACGACGCGCCCGCGCTGAAGCAGGCGGACATCGGCGTGGCGATGGGCATCACGGGCACGGATGTTTCCAAGGGCGCGGCGGACATGATTCTCACCGACGACAACTTCGCGTCGATCGAGGCGGCGGTGGAGGAGGGGCGCAACGTTTTCGACAACCTGACGAAATTCATTGCCTGGACGATGCCGACCAATGGCGGCGAGGGTCTGCTGATTCTCGTTTCGATCCTGCTGGGCACGGCGCTGCCGGTGTTGCCGGTGCAATTGCTGTGGATCAACATGAGCACGGCGCTGTTGCTTGGGCTGATGCTGGTGCTGGAGCCGAAGGAGAAGGATCTCATGGACCGGCCCCCGCGCGAACCCGCGCAGCCGATTCTCACGCCGATTCTCATCCTGCGCATCGCCCTGGTGTCCTTGTTCATGGTGGCGGGCGGTTTCGCGTTGTTCCTGTTGGAAACGAGGCAGGGGACACCGCTGCCCGAGGCGCGCACCGTGGTGGTGAACGTCATCGTCATGGTGGAATTGTTCTATCTGTTGAACTGCCGTTCGCTGACGCGGTCGCTTTTCTCGTTGGGCCTCTTCTCGAACCTGTGGGTGTTGGGCGGCGCGGTGGCGATGATCGCGGCGCAACTGTTGTTCACCTACGCGCCATTCATGAACAAGCTGTTCAACAGCGCGCCCATCAGCGGCTCCGCCTGGTTGAAGATCATCGGCGTGGCGGCGGTGGTCTTTGTGGCCGTGGAAATCAAAAAGTGGATTGACGCGTGTCTGCGGAAAGGCGCGGGCCCTCCTCGAACCGCGCCTTCCCGGAAGCGATCGAGGGCATGAAGCGAGCAGGTGGGAGGCGGTTTTCGTTGTCCAATGCCGGGGAATGGGGGTCGCGTTCGCCCGGAAGAGGAGCCGCGCGTTGGAGGTAACGGGTGCCCGGGAGGAGGCAGGGAAATCCCCCGGTAGGCAGCCTGCTGGACGCACCTTAAGGTTGCATCCGTCGCACTCGATTCATACCGATCTGAAGGTGTCCCCGACGGGGGTATGACGCTCGCCTTGCTGGGCGGGGCTATGCTCGGTCTGGGTTTGATGCGTCGGAAGATGCTCCTTTGAAGGACACCTGAACGGGGAACAGCCAAACCATCTGCCGGCCCGAGTCGAGACGAGAGGCTTGGGCCGGGTAAAGGTAATCATGCAACGGAAATCCAACAGTCATTTTCATCCCCATTATCATGGAAGACTCGCAGTTCAATTCCTGTCACCGCCCGTTAGCTGGGAGGTCCGAATCCGGGTGCGCCCCCGCTACGGAGGAAAAGCCGTGGACCCTGTCGAGGCCTCCCTGCCGCCCGCGGAAGGTCTTCTTCACCTGGCTCCATGGCGTCGCGGTGGCGGCCTTTGCCTTTCAGGCTTCGGCTGGGGAGATTTTCATTCGGACGTACACCGCGTTGCCCGGCGTGGCCTTTAGTTCCGTGGTGTGCGGGGACTTCGATCGGGATGGCCGGCCGGACGTGCTGGTGACCGGGGTGGATGGGTCCTTCAACCCCATCAAAACGAATGGGCACCGGGGAGCGTCCAACGTTGAAGTGATTGATATCTTGAACGCGGGGTTGAACTTCGGGCGTTTTGGGGAAGGTTGACCGCGTTCATGAACCCAGGATGTCTATGAAAGCGCTGATCGGTGTGGGAATCGGAGTCTTCCTGGTCCTGGCGGCGACGATGGCCGCGCAGGTCTGGATGGGCTTGAGTGAAAACCGCGAATTGCAGGCCGAATTGCGCACGCTGCGGGCCGAGTTGCGGGAGTCACGCGAGCAGCGCGAGCAGCTCGACGAGAGCCGCCGCCTGATGGAGGAGCGTCTGGCGGCGATGCGGGACGAAATGAGGATGCGGGGGGAGGCGGCGGAGCAGGCGGAGGAGAGCGAGGCGGGGCGTCAGGCGGAGGCGCGTCCCCCGGTGAGCCCCAAGCCCTATCAGGTTCCCGTTTATCTGGGCCGCGAATTCCTGGGTCATGGCTGGGTGGTTCCCTCGAATTTTACGGAGGATTCGCAGACCGGCCGGGTGGGTTACCAGCCGGTGCTGCATCTGGATGAAAAGATGAGGAAGTCCTTCGTCGTTCACGAGACGAATGTGGTGGAGCGGGAGGTTTATCGGAACCAGAGCTACAGCTACAACGTGTATCCGAGGCCGTATCTCTACCCGGTCGTGGTGAACCGAGGGCCGCCCCGGATGACGAACGAGCCTCCACGACAGCCGAAGCCCCCTCAACCTCCCCCCCCAGCCCCGCCGACCAGCCGGAGCAGTTCGGGGGGCAACGTTTGGATGCCGGTCCAACCGCGGGCGCCACAGCAATGGAACACCGTGCCGCGGAGTCCCACGCATCCCATCGTCCCGTTCTCCGGGACGCGTGGAGTTCAAAGCCCGCCCAGGGAACGCGGTGCCCTGACCGGCACATTCTCCATTGGTGATTGAAGGCGTGACGAACGGCGTTCAGGTGTTTAGGGTCCGGGCATCCGAATTTGTCATGGCGTTCCGACACCCCATTGGACCGGGCTCTTCTCCGGTCATGAATCAAGCGCTTGAGGCGTGCCGGGACGGATGGAGGAGGATCCTGTCACCCTTGCTGGGCGGGGCGATCATCGTTGTCCTGGCGGCGGGTGTGGCGCGGGCGGCGGATTGGGAGAAGGCCAGGGAACAGTATGCCACCGGGCGTTACGCGGAGTGTTTGAAAGAGTGCGAGGCGGCCTTGGAGGAGCGAACTCGGGACGAGGATTGGCCGGAACTTCTATTGAGGGCGCATCTGGCGGTGGGGAATTATCCGGAGGCGCTCGAACGGGCGGAGGAGCTGTTGAACCGGTTTCCATTCAGTGTGCGGTTGCGCGTGCTGGCGCATCGGGTTTTCCTGTTGAACGGCGAACCGGCGCGGGCGCGCCGCACGCTCGAGGAGATCAACCGGCTGGGAGGATCGAACCGCTGGCGGTATCAGGATCCGGCAAGCACGGTGGCGCTCGGCCGGGCGGCGCTGCTTCTGGAGGCCGATCCCCGCGTCGTGCTGGACAACTTCTTCATGCCCGCCCGCCAGTCGGAGTCGCCGCCGCGCGAGGCGTTTCAGGCCGCGGGCGAGCTGGCCCTGGCAAAGCATGACTACGCGATGGCGGCCAGGACGTTCGAGGAGGGGTTGAGGGAGTTTCCGGAAGACGCGGATTTGTACGGCGGGCTGGCCGGGGCTTACGCGCCCAGCGATCGGCGTCAAATGCTGATGACCATTGAATCCGCGCTCTCCTACAACACAAATCACGTTCCCAGTCTGCTCCTGCTGGCCGAGCATCTCATCGATGGGGAGGAGTATGACGGGGCGGCGCGCACGCTCGGGCGGATTCTCGCGGTGAATCCGAGGGACGCGGACGCCTGGGCGTTTCACGCGGTGCTGGCTCACCTGGACAATGATCCCAAGGGGGAAAGCCGGTCGCGCGACCGGGCGCTGGAGCTCTGGACGGACAATCCGCGGGTGGATCATCTCATCGGACGAAAGCTGTCGCAGAAATACCGGTTTGCCGAGGGGGCGGAGTATCAACGCCAGGCGCTCGAGCATGATCCGCGTCACGTGCCGGCGAAGATTCAACTGGCCCAGGACCTCCTGCGACTGGGCGAGGATGAACGGGGCTGGGAGCTTGCGCGGGAGGTGCACGCCGAGGACGCCTACGATGTGACGGCCTACAATCTGGTCACCCTGCGCGATACGCTGGACCGGTATTCCACGCTGACCAACGAACATTTCACCGTGCGGATGGCGTCGGAAGAGGCGCGGATATACGGGCCGCGGGTGATGGACCTGTTGTCGCGGGCGCGGGAGGGGTTGAGCGGGAAGTATGGAGTGACGCTGCCGAGGCGGACATTGGTCGAGATTTTTGCGGACCAGGGGGATTTTGCGGTGCGCACCTTCGGAATGCCGGGCAATCCGGGTTATCTGGGAGTTTGTTTTGGCAGCGTCATCACGGCGAACAGTCCGGCGGCGCAGAGCGGACCGGTGAACTGGGAGGCGGTGTTGTGGCATGAGTTCTGTCATACCATCACCCTGACGATGACCCGCAACCGCATGCCGCGGTGGTTGAGCGAGGGCATATCGGTTTACGAGGAGAAGCTCGAGAATCCCACCTGGGGGCAGGACATGACCCCGCGTTACCGGAGCATGATTCTGGAGGGTGAATTGACGCCCATCAGCGAACTAAGCGCGGCATTTCTCGCGCCCCGGAGCAATCAGCATCTGCAATTCGCCTATTATCAGTCGTCGCTCGTGGTCGAGTATCTGGTGGACCGATTCGGGGTCGAAGCCATCCGGGCGATTCTGCGCGACCTGGGCGAGGGCGAGCCGATCAATGATTCGATCGAACGGCACACGACGGCCCTGGAGGAATTGGAAGTGGATTTCGAGGAGTTTGCCCGCAAGCGCGCGGAGGGACTGGCTCCGGGACTGGACTGGGATACCCCGGACGACAGCGTCCTGGACGAGGAATTGTGGGCGACGTTGCATCCCAGAAGTTTTCAAGTGTTGACGGAGCGCGCGCGGGAATTGATCGGGGAGAAAAAGTACGAGGAGGCGAAGGAGCCGTTGAATCTCCTGCTGGAGGAGTACCCGGGATACACGGGGGGCAACAATGCCTACTCGATGCTCGCGCTGGCGCACCGGGAACTGGGGGAGACGGACGCCGAGCGCGCGGTGCTGTCGCGGCTGGCGGCGCGCAGCGCGGACGCGACGGACGCGTACCTGCGGTTGATGGAACTGGGGGAGGGCGCCGGGGACTGGCGCGCCGTGGAGGAGAACGCCAATCGTTATCTGGCGGTGAATCCATTGGTCCCCCCGCCGCACGCGTATCTGGGCCGCGCAAGCGAGGCGCTGGATCAACCGGAGCGGGCGGCCGAGGCGTATCGCGTGCTGCTGATGCTGGATCCGCCGGATCCGGCGGAGGCGCATTTCCGGCTGGCGCGGGTGCTGCATCGGACCGGGGATCCGGCGGCGAAGCGGCAGGTGTTGATGGCGCTGGAGGAGGCGCCCCGGTTTCGTGACGCGCAGCGCTTGCTGCTCGAGTTGCATGAATCGGACGGCGCGGACCAGGGTGTCCCCGAACCGGAGGCGATATTCGGGCCCACGCTTCCGGGTTCCGAGCCGCAGCGGGCTGAGCCGTGAGTGGGTGCCGGCGCGACCGCCGGAGGGTCATTCGTTCGCGGTACGCGGTAACCCATCCGAGGGTGGACGCGTCTTTGACGGCGACGCGGACAGCGATTCTCATTTTGGTCGGAGCGCGGCTGTGTCTGAAAGACCAGCCGCAGCACGTCCGAACGGTCGTTGCCGAATCCACGCGCTGCGGCTGATGCTCCGCACACAGCCGCGCTCCTCAAAATGAGAATTGCTGCGACGCGGGGGATCCGGGTTGCGTGGCAGCCGGGATTGAGTTAGCAATACGAACATGCTTTTGCGCCGGCCACAACCACGACAATCGGAGAGTCCCGTCCGGCGGCGGCGCGTTGTCGGGACCTTGTGCGTGCTGCTGGTGCTGGGGGTGGCGGGATGGACCGCCCACGGCCAGTGGGGGGAAGACCGGAGGAGTCGCGGGATGGGACAGTTTCCGCGGTGGGAGCTGGACAAGGAGATGCCCCGGGACGTCTTCACTTTCGCGCGTGTCATTTACAATTCCCCG
>DATKEE010000340.1:0-5661 GCA_035544555.1 Candidatus Methylomirabilota bacterium | reverse complement strand
GGCGGGGCGGATATTGCGGGCGGCGGGATGGACGGAAAGTGAGTTGCGCAACAGTCCGAAGGGTGACAGGAGGAACGGGCGGATGGCGGCGCGGCTGCGGCAGGAGACGACGACGAGCTGGCCCTGGATGGCGAATCGGCTGGCGATGGGCCACTGGTGAAAAATGATTTGGCTCTGGACCGGCTTCTTGGCTACGAACACTCCTCGAATTGGAGTAAAATGGGATGCGGGTTCTGGAGTGGGCTTCAGGGTTGAGGGAGCAGATCACCGGCAGGTTCCGCTTCCTGAAGGGCGTTCTTGAGTTCCTCTTCCAGTATCTCGGTGTTCGCTTCGGTTTTCAGGCGCTGGAAATAACCGGGCAATTGTTGCTCCACCTTTCGCCGGGCCAGGAATTCGCGGATGTCGTCGGTTGCGGATTCCAGAGGAATGGTTTCCGCGGGCATTTTTTCGTGAAGCTTGATGATGTGGAAGCCGAACATGGTGGTGACGACGTCGCTGATCTGACCGGGATTGAGGGAGAAGGCGGCGGCTTCGAACTCGGGGACCATTTCGCCTTTGGCGAACGTGTATTCTCCGCCCGTATCTTTGGATCCCGGATCCTCGGAGTATTCCCTGGCGAGTTCGGCGAAGTCCTCGCCATCACGGGCTCGTTGGAGGATATCCTCCATCAACCGTTCGCGGGCGCGAACCTGGCTTTGCGGCAGGTTTTTGCGGTCGGCCGGGTTGGGATTGGGATCATTGGGGTCTTTGGTGGAGATCAGGACGTGGCTGGCGCGGACTCTGGGAGGCTTTTCGAACTGGGCGGGGTTCTGCTCGTAAAACTGCTTGATCTCGTCGTCGGTGACTTTGACCTGGGATTTCAACTCGCGATCGATGACGAGTTCCGAAAGGGCTTGCTCGTAAATGCGGGACTTGAGCTTGTCGGGAGACATCCCGAGTGAGGCCAGTTGTTGGGAGAGTTCCTCCGGGGAACCGGCCCGTTCTCCCGCCTCGGCAAAGTAGTTGTCAGCCATTTCGCGGGCGCGGGTTTGTTCCTCGACCGTGGATCTTTGAGTGAGAATTTCAGTGACGATCAGCCGATCCAGCAAGCGGGCGTCGGTCTCTTTGCGCTGGCCGGAGGGGATGCTCTGGCCGCGGGCGGCGAGGTTGGCTTTGAGGGTGATGAAGGCATCATCGAGATCGCTTTTTTGGACGGTGAATCCCTCCCCGCGGGCGATGACCCGATCCGGGAACAGGGTGTCACCTTGATCATCGGCCGCGCGGAGGACGGACAGGGCGCACGTGAGCAGCGCCACCAGCGCGGTGCAGGTTTTGATAATGCCGTATGTTTTCAAGGGCTCTTTGGGGGGTTGGCGGGGGTTCAGAGTTTGATGATCCGGACATTGCGAATGTCCGCATCCTGTTGAATTTCCTTGAGCAGCGCCTGAGGCGGGACGCTGTCGAGATTGAGCACGGTGAGCGCCTCCCCTCCTGCCGAGTCACGGCTCAGGCTCATGCTGGCGATGTTGATTCCATGTCCGCCCATGACAGTGCCGATGTGGCCGACCATGCCGGGGCGGTCCTTATTGTTCATCAGGAACAGCACGCCCTCGGGGACGATTTCGACGGGTTGATCGTTAAGGCGGACGATGCGGGGATGATGTTGCGCGCCGAAGAACGTGCCGCCGGCGGAAACCTTTCTATCATCCGACCAGGCGGCGACCTCGATCCAGTCGTTGAAATCCTTTTCCTCATTGGACTTGATTTCCTCGACGAGGAGCCCGAGGGAGGCGGCCAGGGTGCGTACGTTGACTTGATTGACGTCCTTGCCGCCCGCGGAGGCGAGGAATCCCTTCAGGATAAAACGCGTGATGGGGTCGGCGGGGACGGTGGTGGCCTTGCCGCCGTAGGTGATGACGAGCCGGTCATTGCGTTTGGAACCGAGCTGGGCGACCAGGCGGCCGAGGCGTTCACCGAGGGTGAGGTAGGGCTTCACCAGGGCGTAGGTCTTGGCGTCGAGATTGGGCAGGTTGACGGCGCTGCGTACGGCGCCATGCAGGAGATAATCGGTGATGGCTTCGGCGACTTCGATGCCAACGTTTTCCTGGGCCTCCTCGGTGCTGGCGCCGAGATGGGGGGTCATGATGACGGAAGGCTGGTCGCGGAGCGGGAACTTTTCAGGCAGTGGTTCCACCTCATAGACGTCGAGCGCGGCGCCGGCGACGTGGCCGCTTTCTATGGCCGAGAGCAGGTCGGCCTCGTTGATGATGCCGCCGCGGGCGCAGTTCAGGATGCGGACGCCGGGTTTCATTTTGCCGATGGCCTCGGCGTTGATCATGCCGCGGGTTTCATCGGTCAGGGGCATGTGAACCGTGATGAAGTCGCTTTGGGCGTAGAGATCGTCCAATTCGACCAACTCGATCTGGAGGGATTTGGCCCGGGCGGGGGCGAGGTAGGGGTCGAAGGCGATGACGCGCATCCCGAAGGCCAGGGCGCGTTTGGCGACCTCGGTTCCGATGCGGCCCATGCCGAGCACGCCGAGAGTCTTGTTGCAGAGTTCGGTGCCCTGAAAGGCCTTGCGGTTCCAGTGGCCGGACTTCATCGAGGCGTGGGCCTGCGGAATCTTCCGGGCCATGGCCATCAGCATCGAGAAGGTCAGTTCGGCCGTGGAGATCGTGTTGCCGCTGGGCGTGTTCATCACGACGATGCCGCGCTGCGTCGCCGCTTCGACATCGACGTTATCCACGCCGACGCCGGCGCGGCCCACGACCCTGAGATTGGGAGCGGCTTCGATCACGTTGCGGGTGATCTTGGTTTCCGAACGCACGACCATTGCGACGGTTTCGGGCAGCAGCGGAAGGAGGTCGTCCTCGCTCAGGCGTTGCTTGAGCACGGTGACCTTGAATTCAGGTCGTTGTTGGAGCAGCGCGATGCCTTTGGGCGAGATGGGATCACAGATCAGGATTTTCATGCCGAATAAAGAAGGGAGAGCTTAGGGGAGGGTCAGGGTCAGGTCAAATGTTCCCCGGCGGTCCAGGTGCTTGTCCGTTTCCTGATAACGGGTTGGGTGCGAGTGAAGGGTTAAGGAAGCCGGAGCGGACGGGGAGGGGGTGGGAGGGGGCGCGGCTCCTCTTCATGGTCAAAAGCGGATCGTAACAGCCAGTGTTGCTTCAGCCCGCTGACGAATTCGTCCGTTTGTCGGATCGCGTTGGAGAGGTCCCCGAGAAGGTTGGTGTTGGCCTGGACCTGGGCGTTCAGGTTGCTGGTGAGGTTGGAGAGGTTTTCCAGCGAGTCGCCCAAGTGCGTCAGCACCTGTTCCAATCGTGGTTCGGTGCTGGCAAGGACTTGGTTCAGATTTGTGAAGAGACTGGATCCGGAGGCAAGCGCCTCGTCCAACCGGGCGTTGAGGTTGGTTGGAATCAACCAGTCCCCCAACACACCTTCCTGCGTGCGAAGCTGGCTGGTGAGGGCGGCGAGGTTTGTGGAAATTGGATGGCTTGCCCGTGTGAGGTCCTGCAGGTCGGTGAGGAGGACTTCGGCATTTCGCAATGTGCCGGCGAGTTGGTTGGTGAGACCGAGAACGTCCGGCAGAGCCTCCTCGATCTGCCGCGCCAGTTGCTCCAGCCGGTCACTGAGAGCCGGGGATTCATCGGCGTCCAACCAGTAAGGCGCGGAGTCCTGGGTGAAAGGGGCGTAGTTGGAAGTGTCTCTGACCAGTTGATCGACGATCTCTCCGTCTTGCTCGCGATAGGTGGCGAGAACCCCGGACGGGATATACCGCTCCAGCGATCCCCCCCCCTTTGTGACCTCGAAGACGCGGTTTCCGAGCAGATCCGCCGTGGTGATCCGGACTCGTGAGTCATTCCAGATGTATCCGTAATAAGGGCCATGAACAACGAACTCAATATAGACATTGTAGGGAGTTTCAGGGTCCTCCGCCGTGATGACGGTAATCTTGCCGACATCGAAGCCCATGAGTTTGACCGGATCGCCGACCTTGAGTCCGGCCGCGCTCTGAACATAGACGAAATAGGGCGCCTGATTGACAAACCACCCACGACGCTGGGCCGTGTGATAGAGGTAATACACAAAGCCGGCCAGCATGAGGGCGACGGCGACAAACACGAACACACCGACGAAACGATCCACACGGGTGAGGCGGGTTCGCATCTGTGGAGTGAGGTCGCGCAAACTCATGCGGAAGCCTCCCTCGGTGCGCTTTGTCGGGGTTGGAGGTTGGCGACCAGGAGTTCTTGCATGAGTCGATCCTCGGGGTTCGACCAAGGGACCCCCGAGGAATAAACCTCCCACCTGGACGGGCCAAGCAGCGCGAGGCTGAGGCCGGATTGTTGTTGCCGCCAGGGCCGCAAATCGTCGGTTGTGATCGCCAGTGTCAGAGGCCGGCCGTCCAGCCAGTCCGCCCCCCGGGACAGCTCGTTGAGAAACTCGATCCACCAGTGGGCCTGACTGGATTCGAGCAGTGCCAGCGGGTTGTCCAGCAGGAGCACCTCCGGACGCAGCACGAGCGCCCGGGCCAGGGCGGCGCGTTGAGAATAGGCGACACCCATCCCGGCCGGGCGCCGGTCCTTCAGACGTTCCAGGCCTGACTTTGACAGCACTGTGCCCACCCAGTCGGCGCCTCCGCCTCCCTTGGGACCGAAATGATAACGCAGCGGTGTCAGGAGGTTTTCCTCAATCGTCAGTTCACGAAACAGCCGGCCCCCGTGCTCGAACACCATTCCCACGCGCGTGCGCGTCTGCTGAAGAGCATCGGCGGAAAGGGAGGTGTAGGGTTTGCCGCGGTACGAGACCTCGCCTTGATCCGGGTGTTCGAGACCCGCGGCCACCGCGAGCAAGCGGCTTTTGCCCGAGCCGGGAAGAGCGCCCACGAGCCAGTAGTCACCGGGCCAGACCTCCCAATTAACCGTCGCACAGGCGCCCTCACCGGACCGTTGCGCATGAGACAGCGCGACATTCCGGAGCCGGAGAATCGGGTCGGCGCCGGCTCCATCGCCATGGCTGTTCCGGGGGCTTGAGACTGGGTTCGGTGGTGGCATCACAGCAGCAGATTGAACAGAATAAAGCATGCGTCGAGCAGGACACACAATACGACGCTCTGGCCCACCGCGCGAAGCGTGGCAGTGGATACGTCATCCAAGCGCAATGGTTGTGAGAGTCCGTGGTAGCACGTGATCATGGCGATGAGGACGCCGAAACCGAGCGTCTTCAAACCCACGGTGACGAAATCCTCCCAACGCAGTGCCTGGGCGAGTTGGTGGAAATAGTCCGCCGGCTGCATCGGCACCTCCTGAAGAAAGACAAACGCGTAGCCGCTGATCAGCGAGACCAGCACAAAATAGACGGTGAGCGAGAACACGGCCACGGACATTCCGATCACGCGGGGCACGACGAGGTAGTGAATCGGATCGATGCCCAGCGCCTCCAGGGCCTCGACTTCCCCGAGTAACCGCGCCGTGCCGAGTTCGATCACCGTGGAGGTTCCGACGCGGGCCAGCACCAGCAAGGCTGTCACCAACGGGCCGACCTCCCGCACCACGACGGTCACCATCACCGGGCCGAGAAACTCGGTGGCCCCCACCCGGCTCAACAAGGCCACGGTCTGCCCTATGACGACCATTCCGAGGGCGGCGGCCAGGAAGGTCACCATGGGAAGCAGCCGGA
>DATKEE010000339.1:0-7446 GCA_035544555.1 Candidatus Methylomirabilota bacterium | reverse complement strand
CGATGTTGTCGTAATTCAAATGCGGAAGCACTCCCATGTCCTCGGCCACCGTATGAAACGCCCTGCCTTTGGGCTTCACCAGTCTTTGGTCCAGTCCCCGGCGCAGCGTCGTGTTGATGGCCTCCTTGAAGCTGAGTCTTTCCACGCGACTCACCTCCCGCAAACGGCGGACGACGTCCGATTCCAAGGTGACGGTTGTTCTCATGCCGTGATGCTAAGGTCACATCGTCCTGCTGTCAATGCGCTCGCATGTGAGCATCATGATGCGCATGCGGGTTTCCGCAAATCGGAAATCGTGACCGTGGACGCGCCGATCCCCCGCCTCTCGCCCCTGAGCCTTTTCAAACATGTGCGGCTTCCAAGTCGTCCTCCGCCCTTCGAAAACGGGCGAATCAGTTCCGTGAGAGTCGCTGTTTGCATCGGTCTGTACTGGCATGTCAGATGTCGGATTTGCCATCCGTCAATTGCTCAAGCACAAGGGCTCCACCCTGCTGGCCGGGGGACTTGCCTGCTGGCTGCCGTCGCGCAGGGCGGCGAGTGTTGATCCCGTGGAGGCGCTGAGGAGCGAGTGAGTAGTGAAGAGTGGGTAGTGAAAAGTGAACAGTGCCTATGAATGATTACAACGAGATCAGGAGTTTTCGGGACCTTTTGGTTTGGCAAAAGGGAATCGCGTTGACCAAGGACATCTATGCGCTCACGCAACGATTTCCGACCGACGAGAAGTTTGGTTTGGTTTCCCAACTGCGACGCGCGGCGGTTTCCGTTCCGTCCAACATCGCGGAGGGTCAGGCGCGCCGGAGCAGCGCCGAGTTCTCGCAATTTCTCTCGGTGAGCTTGGGTTCACTCGCCGAGTTGGAGACACAACTGATCATCGTCAAGGAACTTCAGCTTGCGGCCGAACGCCAGGTCGATCCCTTGATCGCGCAGGTTCACGAACTTCAGAAAATGCTTCACTCCCTGCGCGCCAAACTAACCACTCGCCACTAACCACTACCCACTCTAGAGATGACCGATCTTCGCTTCGCCTTCCGCCAGTTGCCGAAGCAGTCCGGCTTCACGACCTTGGCCGTGCTCACGCCCGGCATCGGGGCGAACACGGCAGTGTTCAGCGTCGCCAGGACGTTCCGGCTGATGCCGATGCCGTGCGACGTCGCCGTTGATTACCCGGCGGCATGATCGTAGCGTTGCCCAATGATCCCAAACATCCGTTTCACGCCGCTTGCCGGGATGCTGTTGGTTTTTCTCGCCGCGTGCGGAACCGCCGCGGTGCCGCGGACGCTCCCGGGCACGGAACCCCTGGATTGGCCTCAACTCGAGCACGCCGACATGGCCGACCGGCTGATGGACGGCGCCCATCGTTACGTGGATCGCAGGATCGAAGCGGCCATCACACGGCGCGAGCGGCACTGGAACCGGGACGTGTCCGGCGGACGGGCGGCTTACGAAGCTTCCATTGCGGCCAACCGCGCCGAATTCTCGCGCTTGATCGGCGTGGTCGATGAACGCGCGCCGGTGGTCATGGAACGTTTCGGGGATGACGAGAACCCGCCGTTGGTGGCCGAGCGGGAAGTCTATCACGTGTATCAAGTGCGCTGGCCCGTGTTGCCGGGCGGCGGTGGCGTCCGAGGGGAAGGACTGTTGGTCGAACCGCGCGGCGCTTCGGCGGGATACGCGGTCGTCCTCCCCGACGCCGATCAGACGCCGGAACAGGTCATGGGCCTGGCCGAAGGAATCGCGCCGGCTTCGCGCCTCGCCCGCCAATTGGCCGAGCGGGGCTTCACGGTGGTGATCCCGACGCTGGTCAACCGGCAACCGCTTGACCTTGCCGGCCTGGACATTTCCGCCGAGGCGCTCCGCCGGCTTGGCCGGCGCAATGATCAGACGCATCGCGAGTGGCTTTACCGCCAGAGCTATCACATGGGGCGGCACATCATCGGCTATGAAGTTCAAAAGGTGCTCGCCGCGGTGGATTGGTTGAAACAACGCGGCGGACCCGGGGTGAAGGTCGGCGTGGCCGGCCTTGGCGAAGGCGGGTTGATTGCTTTCCACGCCGCCGCGGTCGAAACGGCGGTCGATGCCGCGCTGGTGAGTGGCTATTTCAATTCGAGGGAACGGACCTGGACCGAACCGCTCTACCGAAACATCTGGTCGCTGCTCGACCGGTTCGGCGATGCCGAATTGGCCACGCTCATCGCCCCGCGCGGGCTTGTGATTGAACATAGCGCCGCGGACGAGGTCACCGGGCACAAAGGGGAAATCCGCACGCCGGCCTTCGAGGCCGTTCAACACGAGTTCGAACGCATCGATTCGTTTCTCCCGCGCGGTTTCCAGCCCCGAACGCTGGTGCACGGGGAGGCGGGCGCGCCGATCGGTCCCGGCTCGGCGCAAGCCCTGGCCGCCTTCGTCACGATGTTGGGAGTGGCGGACGGGAACATTGCGGACATTGGGAACACCGTGGAATTGATCGAGGACCGGCGGAAGGCCTTCGATCCGTCCGTTCGCCACCGCCGGCAGGTGCAACAGATCGAGGAACACGTGCAGCGGCTGGTCCGGCGGTCGGTGGACGCGCGCAATGGTTTTTACGGCCACAAGGTGATGCCGGCCCTCGCGGACACCACGTGGTCCACCGTGGTGAGGCACGACACGCACCCGCCGGAATCGTTCGCCGAAGCGAGCCGCCGGTACCGCGCCTACTTCCACGAAGAAGTCCAGGGCCGGTTCGACGACGAATTGTTGCCGCCCAATCCGCGCACGCGGTTGTTCCATGAATCCGAACGATGGACTGGCTACGACGTGGTGCTGGACGTCTTCCCCGATCTCGTTGCGTGGGGGGTGCTGGTGCTGCCCCGCGACCTTCAACCGGGCGAACGGCGTCCGGTCGTGGTGGTGCAGCACGGACGCAACGGCCTGCCCGAGAATCTCGTCGTCAAGGATCACGGGTCTTATCGCAGGGTCGCTGCCCGGCTGGCGGAACGCGGTTTCATCGCCTTCGTCCCGCACAATCTTTACCGCGCCGAAGCCCGCTACCGCCCGCTCAATCGCAAAGCCAACACGGTCAAGGCGACGCTCTATTCATTTCTGGTCCATCAGCACGATCAAATCCTCCGCTGGCTCAACACGCTCGAATTCGTGGACGGTCCCCGCATTGCTTTTTACGGCAACAGCTTTGGCGGCGAGACCGCCCTGCGCGTGCCGCCGGTGCTCGAAGGTTACGCCCTCTCGATCTGCGCCAGCTATTTCAACCAGTGGACGCGCAAGGTCGCCGGCACCGACTACCCATTCAGTTACCTTTTCACCGATGAGTGGGAGGTGCCCGTGTTCAATGCCGGGCACACATTCGATCATTCCGAGCTGGCCTATCTCATGGTTCCGCGCCCGTTCATGGTCGAACGCGGCCACCACGACCACGTCGCCCACGATGAGTGGGTCGCCCACGAGTACGCCCGCGTCCGGCGCCTCTACGCGATGCTCGGGCTCGCGGACCGCACCGCCATCGAATTCTTCCAGGGCGGCCACGGCATGCGGCTTGAAGGCACCCTCGACTTCCTGCACAAACACCTCGCCTGGCCTGTTCCGGAAACTGACGATTGACGCTGGCGCAAATCCAAAATCATAACTCCATGTCCGATCTCAAATTCGCCATCCGTCAATTGCTCAAGCACAAGGGATCCACCCTGCTGGCCGGGCGACTTGCCTGCTGGCTGCCGGCGCGCAGAGCGGCGGGTATTGATCCCATGGAGGCACTGAGGAGTGAATGAAGGCGGAGTTACGAGTTATGAGTTTTCAGTTATGAGTGAGCAGCCCAAAAACCGTCGCAAAGCAATCGCGATAACTCAGGGGTCAACCGCGGCGGGTCCGCAGCCAGTAGTCGCGGAAGCTGCGGAGGCGGTCGAGGGATTCCCGGTCTTTCGCACGATTTGTCGCCACCTTGCTGGCGATGATGTCGTCCAGGTGGCAGACGGGAAAGCCTTCGACAACCACCCGCCGCTGCCAGGCATCCGTGAATCGCTCGATGCCGTCCGGCGCGAAGACCAGATCCAGATCGAAGGGTCCGTTCTTCAATTGAACAAAGTCCTTTCCTCTTTCCACCTCGGCCGCTTCAGCGTCCGTGAGGGCAAAACCGAGTTCGCGCAATGCAGCCACCAACGCGCGTCCATTGGCCGGGCTGCGTTCGGGAAAAATGTCCGCATCCTGCGTGGTATCGGGGAAACCCAGAATGATGGCTCCCGATTTGCCTATGAAGAGATAGCGCACTCCGTGACGAGCAAAGACGTCCCGGATTTCCTCCGCCTGGCGGTATTCAAACGCGCCCATAGCCAAGCCAGTCCGGCAGGTTCTCCTCACACCAGCGACGATACTCCTCCATCGTTTCGAACGAGCGGTAGCGCGCGTCATCCAAAACCGGTTTGTAGGTTCGAACGAACGCGTAGCGAAAGCGCTGCTCCAAAGGGCGTCGGGCCGCGGCCTCGAATTCGGCCAGCCACTGGGGCGGGATATCGCGCAGCTTGCTCACGGGGCAAAGCTACGGTCCGTCCGCTCCTCCGGCAACTGCGAACGGACCCTCATTGCTCATGCCTGGCAGGTGACTCATGAGACTCGCGATTGGCGCTTGGGGATCGAATTTGCGGGGTTGCGCAAATGGGAAATTCGCGCCACAAATACCCAAGCCTCAACCAACATAGAAAACCGAAATGAAGCCACTCAAACAAACCCTGCTCGTTCTCGGCCTCGCGGCCGTCACCTCGCTGTTCATCGCCGGCTGCAACCGCGGCGATCAAGCCGGCCATGATCACGGTCCGGACGGCCACGACCACGCGGATGCCGAAAGCGAAGTCACCAGCGAAGTCACCCCCCAGGCGGCCGGTCTCATTGAGAGTCCGACCGAGGAACAGATCGCCGCGGCCAAGGCCTATCCACTGGAGGTTTGCATCGGCTCCGGCGAGGGACTTGGCAGCATGGGCGATCCCGTGGTGATGGTTTACAACGGTCAGCAGATCAAGTTCTGCTGCAAGAGTTGTGTGGATGACTTCAAGGCGGATCCGGCCTCGCACATCGCGAAGCTCACCGCCGACAGGTAAGCCCCATCATCGTTCAGCCACATCGGACCCGGCACCGGGCTCGATCCAGCCGCCACCGAGCGCCTTGATCAACTGGACGGATGCCACCAGCCGCTGGCCATTGAGCTGCGCAACTCCCCGCCCGGTTTGCAGCGCGGCGCGATTGGCGTCCACCACCTCCAGATAGCTTACGATGCCGGAGCGGTAACGTTCGACGGCCAGTTCGGCGGCGCGGCGCGCGTTGGCGGCGGCCCGATCCTGAGCCTCCGCCTGGACGTCGAGATGATGAATGCCGGCAAGACTGTTCTCCACTTCGCCAAATGCGACGAGGATGCGCTGACGATACTGTGCCACGGCCTCGTCGTATGCGGCCCGCGAGCGTTCGAGGTTCGCGCGATTCCTGCCCCCGGCAAAGATCGGCAGCGAAAGGCCCGGGCCAATGGACCAAATGCGGCTGTCCCAGTTGAAGAGATCGTCAAGGTCACCACTCACGTAGCCGCCCGAACCCGTGAGCCTGACCACGGGGAAGAAGGCGGCTTTGGCGACACCGATGCGCGCGTTGGCGGCGGCAAGACGGCGCTCGGCCTCGGCGACGTCAGGGCGGCGCTCGAGCAGACCGGCGGGCAGACCGGCGGGGATGGCCGGTGGACGCGGCTGCCAGGTCGTGTTCGCATCGTCCATGGCCGCGAGTTGAAACCCCGAGGGATGCTCTCCGATGAGGATGGCCAGGGCATTCTCGAGTTCGGTGCGACGCCTGGCAAGCGCGGCGGCCTCGGTTTCGGTGGTGGCCAGTTCGGTCTCCGCGCGCGCGACGTCCAGTTCATTACCGATGCCGCCCTCGAACCGGCTGCGAACGAGCCGCACCTGTTCGTTGCGCAGTTCGACGGTTTCGGACAGCGAATCGATCTCGGCATCGAGGGCGCGCAGGGCGAAATAATTCTGAGCGACGTCCGCGTGCAGGGTGAGGAGGATGTTGTGGAAGGCGGCGACAGTGGCGCCGCTTTCGGCCCGGGCACTTTCGAATCCGCGCCGGACTCGGCCCCAAAGATCGATTTCGTAACTGAGGTCGAGCGGCGCGCGAAATGTGTTCGCCGTGATATCACCGAACGTGGGCACCTGGTTGGGTGAGAAACGTTCGCGGCGCCAGGCGGGATTGAGTTCGAGGCCGGGCAGCAGGTCGCTTCGTGACACCCGCGCGGTGGCACGGGCTTGATCGACACGGGCCACGGCGGCCTGAAGGTCCTGATTGGACTCCGCGGCGCGGCGCTGGAGATCGTTCAGGGATTCGTCGCCGAAGATTTCCCACCAAGCGCCCTTGGGAACGTGATCGAGGGGGGTGCCTTCCTTCCATTCGCCGAGGGACGCGGCCTTGTAATGGGCGGGCGCGGGAGTGGCAGGGCGTGCGTAGTCGGGGCCGACGGCGCAGCCTCCGACCGAGAGCAGCACCGCACCAATGAAGGCTGGCAGGGCATTATTCGTGTGATTCCCGGGGTACATGATGTCTTTCATTTCGGGGAGTATCTGTTTGGATTGCGACCGTGAGTGCGAACGAAGTAATCGAAGAACTGAAGGGACTGTCTTCCGACGAGCGGGAGAAAGTGTATCGCTGGTTGCAGCGGGAGGGTCTGAGGGATCTGTTTCGTGAGGCTGATGCCGTGCTGAAGGACACACCACGCCCTGCAGATGAGGAAATTCTGAACTTTCCGCGTGTTCGTCCTCCTGGATTCTATCAAGTCATCGATCATGAGGCTTAGAAAGGACGGGGTGATCATGGCTGGAACTCCGTCAGTGTCGCGGTCACGAGTGCGCGGGAGCGGCGCCATCCTCCAGCAGTGTGTCGCCGCCGTGCTGCGGTCGTGAGGCGGGCGCGGGTGCCGGTTTCCGTCCGAACCTCATCAGGACCACATAGAACACGGGGGTGAGGAACAATCCGAACAGGGTGACGCCGATCATGCCGCTGAAGACGGCGGTGCCCATGGCCCGCCGCATTTCGGCGCCCGCGCCCGAGGAAATGACGAGCGGGGAAACGCCGGCGATGAACGCGATCGAGGTCATGAGAATGGGCCGCAAGCGCAGGCGGCAGGCCTCAAGCGCCGACTCGACCAGCGACCTGCCCTCGTCGTGCTTTTCCTTCGCGAACTCGACGATCAGGATGGCGTTCTTGCACGCCAGACCGATCAACACGATGAAGCCGATCTGGGTGAAGATGTTGTTGTCGCCGTTGGTAAGCCACACGCCGCTGATGGCAAAGAGCAGGCAGAGCGGCACCACGAGGAGGATCGCCAGCGGCAGGCGGAAGCTTTCATAGAGGGCGGCCAGCACCAGGAACACGAGCAGGATGCAGAGCGGGAAGATCACGTAGGCGGTGTTGCCCGCGAGAATTTTCTGA
>DATKEE010000338.1:0-5008 GCA_035544555.1 Candidatus Methylomirabilota bacterium | reverse complement strand
ACCGGCGCGTGACATTCGCAAGACCGGGATCGATCCGGACTTCTGGTATCCGCTCGCGAGGTCCAGGGAGGTGAAGGCCGGCAAGGCGCGGGCCGTATCATTTGCGGGCATCCCGATCGTGCTGGTTCGTCCCCGGCAGGGCGGGATTTTTGCGCTCGAGGACCGTTGTGCCCACCGGCAGGTTCCGCTGCATGTGGGGGTGGTGAAGGACGACTGCATTCAGTGCGGCTATCACGGCTGGAAGTACGACCGCACGGGACGGTGCGTGAGTGTGCCCTACCTGGACAAGTGCAGCCTGCGTCCGAACAACGTGCGGGGTTTTCCGTGCCGCGAGGCCTACGGGCTGGTGTTCGTATACCCCGGCAATCCCGCGAAACTCGATCAGGCGCGCTTTCCCGAGATTCCGTCCGCGGTCGATCCCCGATACAAGACGAGGTATCTGGATCGGCGGGTGGGCTGTCATTTTACGTTCATGCACGAGAACTTGATGGACATGAACCATCAGTTCCTGCACCGGCGGTTGATGGGCGGGATCAAAACGACGTTGATCGACACGCGGGAGGGGGACAACTGGATCGAGGTGGATTACACCTTTTCAAGGAAGGCGGGCCGGCAGCCGCTGGGTGAAAAGCTCATGCTGGGGCGGCGTCCGGAGCCGGTTGCCGGCGGGCGCGACAAGATGACCATCCGCACCGAGTATCCGTATCAGACGTTGAAGTTTCAGACCGCGGGCAGCGAACATCCCGCGCTGGATTTATGGAATGTCTATGTGCCGATCGACGCGGCTCAGCGGAGCAACCATACGTATGGGTTGATGATGATCCGCCGGCCCTCGATTCCCGGTTTGATCGAGTTGTTCTGGCCGGTCATTGTCTGGTTCACGAATCACATTTTCGCCGAGGACCGCGAAATCTGCGAGTTGGAGCAGGCGGCCTTCGACCGGCAGGGCGCCGACGGGAACCACGAAATATTTCCCGTGATCCGTGGATTGAGAAGGGTGCTGACGGAGAACAGTCTTCCATTGAACGGGCGGCGCGCGGATCCGGATTGGAATGAACGGGGGGATCCCGTCGCGGAACCGGGCAGGGTATGCGCATCCGCGGGTTCATCGGAGCGGGCGGAGCCGCGCTCAGGGAATGGAGGTGCATGAAATCCGGAGGCGGGCTCGACGCGATCCAGCAGGCGGCACAGGATCAATTTGCCCGGCAGAGCCATCGTTATGGGAGCGGGCACATCCTCGCCCGCGTGGAGGACGTGCGGCAGGCGGTCGAGCCTCTGCGCCTGCCGGACGGCGCGGCCGTTTTGGATGTCGCGACCGGGGCGGGTCACACGGGACTTTACCTGGCGGAAAGCGGTTGCCGGGTGACGCTGACGGATCTCGCGGACGCGATGTTGGACCGAGCCCGTGAGGAGGCCGCGCGTCGGGGATTACAAGTCGAGTTCAGGAGGCATTCGGCCGAGAGTCTGCCGTATGCGGGAGGGACATTTGATTTGGTGATCTGCCGGGTGGCGGCCCATCACTTCAGCGCGCCCGAACAGTTTGTTTCCGAAACCGCGCGTGTGTTGAGGAGCGGAGGGGCGTTTGTGTTGATCGATGGCAGCGTGGAGGACGGGCAGGTGGAGGCGGAGGAATGGCTGCATCAAGTGGAAAAGTTGCGCGATCCCAGTCATCACCGGTTTCTGACTCCGTCCGCGTGGACCGCGCTGTGTGAGGCTGCGGGATTGCGGGTGATCCAGGCGAGACTGAGTCCCTTCAAACAGCCGGACCTGGAGTGGTATTTCGAGACGGCGGACACGCCACCGGCCAATCGGGAGCGAGTGCGGGAACTGGTCCGGGAGGCGCCGGCGGCGGCCCGGAGCCTGTTCCGGGTGGCCGAAGAGGAGGGGCGCACGGTCTGGTGGTGGCAACGCCTGACTCTGGTGGCACGGAGGAGTTCTCCTTAAAGCAGGCTCTCAGAGCGTGTTTGAAAAATCATCATGGGATCGCCGGATCGCGATCAGCGTGCCGCCTTCAGACGGTTTGCGCCATGAGCCGCCTGAAGGCGGGACACCCAACCGGGGTTTTCAAGACACGCTTTTAGGATTCAGACAGGCTGTAAATGGCTCCTGGAAGGCTTGATGGAGGGATTGAGAACCGGGGCTGGAGAGGCCGAACGGCGGGCTGAACGGTGGAGTTGCTTTCCACTGCGGAACACGTTACGGTTCAGCCATGAAAACCTACACCGTGGCGGCATTCAATTCTCCCGAGGAAGCGGAGCCGATCCGGAAACGGCTGGTTGAGGCCGGCATTGCGGCTGAGTTGTATGAAGAGGCCAGGATGGACAAGACCTGGTTCCTGCCCCGCGCGAGCGCCGGAGTCAGGATCGAAGTGCCACGGAAGGATTTCGAGAGCGCATTGAACCTCGTGCACGGCTGGGAACAGTCGCGCGACCGCAATGTGACTCAGTTTGGTCTGCCCGGCGTTCATTCCGCTGTTCCCGCAAGCGGACCGGCCGTGGGCGTACCACGGACCGGCTCCTGACCTCCTCCCCGCCGCCTTTCAGAAAGACCCGCCTTCCCTTGTGTCACTCCCGTAAATGGGTGGCTTCGGTCTTTTTTTGTCGCTTCCCAATTTCCCACTGTCCCCGTCATGGCCTTCGACTATGCTTCCGGCGTGCGGACATTACCGGGACAACTTGAGGGATTTGCCGGTCTGACTCAGGTGGTCGTTCCGGATTTGTGGCAGCAGGAGGCAGTGGCCGCTTTGCGCGAGGGAAAGGACGTGATGGTCCAGGCGCCGACGGGCGCGGGCAAGACGCTCATCTTCGAGCTTTGGTCCAATCAGGGAAGGAATCACGGGCAGGCGATTTATACCGTTCCAACCCGCGCGCTCGCGAACGATAAACTGGCCGAGTGGCGCGCCCGCGGGTGGAACGTTGGCATCGCCACGGGCGACCTCGCGGAGAATCTGAACGCGCCGATTCTGGTCGCCACGCTTGAGACGCAGAAGAACCGGTTGATCCAGGGGGATGGTCCCGCGCTTCTGGTGGTGGACGAGTATCAGATGATCGCGGACGCGGATCGCGGGTTGAACTACGAACTGGCCATCGCGCTGGCGCCGGAGCGGACGCAGTTGCTCCTGATGAGCGGAAGCGTGGCGAATCCCCAGCATGTCGCGCGATGGCTGGAGCGGTTGGGGAGGCGGGCGGCATTGATCCGGCACGAGGAGCGGCCGGTGCCGTTGGACGAGGTGCACGCCAACAACCTGAACTACCACGTCCCTTCTGAAATCCGCGGCTACTGGCCGCGTCTGGTGGCCAAGGCGCTCGCAGAGGACCTGGGACCGATCCTGATCTTCGCGCCGCGGCGGCAGGCGGCGGAGTCGATGGCGGCCGAATTGACCCGGCAGCTTCCGAATCCCAACCCACTGGTTCTCGGTGACGCGCAGAAACTGCTGGTGGGCGAAACGCTCGCCCGGATGCTCCGGAGCCGCATTGCCTATCATCACAGCGGGCTCAGTTATGGCGTGCGGGCCGGGGTCATCGAACCGCTTGCCAAGGCCGGTCAACTGCGTGTTGTCGTGGCCACCATGGGGCTTGCCGCCGGGATCAACTTCTCGCTTCGCAGTGTCGCCCTCGCGGCTGATTCCTACCGTCGCGATCAGGTCGAACAACCGATCCGGGCCGACGAAATTCTCCAGATGTTCGGGCGCGCCGGCCGGCGCGGACTGGACGAGTCGGGATTCGTTCTGATCACCGCCAACCAGATCCGGCTCCTCGACGCCCGGCCGGCGCATCTCTCCCGCAGTGGCGCCGTGGACTGGGCCGCGCTGCTGGGATTGATGTCGGCGGCGGATGATCAGGGACGTCCACCCTTTCCGGAGGCCGTGCGGGTGCAGGAGAGGTTGTTCACCACGAAACCCATTGTGCTCGGCGTCGAGGAATCGCTGCGGCATCCGGGACCGCCTTGCGGGTTGAGCACGGACGCGGAACGCGCGCGTCACGTCCGCAAGCGCGTGCGGGAAATGCGCAACAGTCGGGGCGAATGGGAAGCTGTTCCGGCGCTGTCCGAGCGGCCCCTGAAGGAGGTGCTCGCGCGGAACCGTCACGGTGAATCAAGCCCCGAGGCGCGGGACGGCCACGCCGTGGAGGCGGCGCGCGGCGATGAACCGGACGAGTGGAGGCCGATACTGTCCGAACCCGCCGCGCTTGAAAAATTTGGCAACGGCATGCTGTCTGTCGTGGACGAGGACGCGGGGAGGAAGGTTTATGGCCGGGAGATCACATTGGCGGAGCGGCTTCCGAGCGGACGGCTGTTCATCGCGAAATGGATTCGACGGTTGACCAACTGGCATGGACGCCAGGCCACGCCGGAGTTGTGGCAATCCAAACTGGCGCCGCTGGTGGCGCGGCGGCTGGAGCAGCAGCGCACGCCGGTGATCCGGTTCGAGACGCGCGCGGACAGGATTGTCGCCCGGGTCAGCCTCTCGGAATTGCCGGTCAAGGTGATGGTGGACCGGCATGGAGCAGCGCTCTGGCAGCCGGTCGAACGGGACGTGTTGCCCGCCGACTGCGCGCGTTGCGAACTGGTGCCCGTCTGCCGGAAACTGCCCACCTCGACCGGGGTCGCGTTGCTCTGGCGGCGGCTTGGGCTCGTGAACGGGCAAGGCGCGCCCACGCGCCGTGGCCGCGTCGTGAGTTGCTTTTCCCACGGCGACGGACTGGCCATTGCGGCGGCGCTTGAGGACGAGAGTTATCCGTTGGAGGAACTTCTTTACGATCTGGCCAATCTGGACGCCGGATTCCGATTTTGCGGGGATGAACATCGGTGGGGTGGGCGGCTGGCCGCGGTCTGCCGCCGAAGTTACGGCACGCACTCGATTCCCGGTTACCTTGAAAACGGTGTGCCGCCGAAATACGGCGCCGGTGCCGAACAGGTCGTGGCGTCCGTCCACAAAAATCCATTGAACAAGCATGGTTGGACGACCGAACTCCTGGGAGCCGGCGACATCGACCGCATCATCATCGAA
>DATKEE010000337.1:0-4751 GCA_035544555.1 Candidatus Methylomirabilota bacterium | reverse complement strand
AACCCGACGGCGGGAGAGGAAGTCAGCAACGACCCCTGCTCGACGCCGGCAAAGAAACTCCATTTTATAAAGCCACCGCGAGCTGTCGAACCCACGGCGTAAAGAAAGCCGTCCTCAGCGGCGATGTAAATCGTCCCATCGATGGCCACTGCCGGGGAGGAGAATATCGCTGCGCCAATGTTCACCGACCATTTCTGAGAGCCGTCGGAGGGTCGGATGGCGTAGAGGATGCCGGCGGTGTCGGCGACATAAACGGTTCCGTCAATGGCAACGGCCGGCGAGGATCTAATGGCCGGCGGGAAAACGCCGCTGGCGGTAAAGTGCCATTTCTCGGTGCCATTGGGATGGATGGCATAGAGGCGTCCGTCGTCGGAGCCGATATAAATGGTGCCGTCAGCGGCGATGGCCGGTGAGGACCAAACGCTGCCCCCGGTGGTGAACTTCCACTTCAAATCGCCTGGGGTCTGGCCCGGGCTTGTGAGAGCCGAACAGACCATGATGACGAGGAATACGAGTATGCCTGTTGTTGTTTTCATAGTGAGTTTCAGATTTGGGTTTTTGGATTCAGGATCGATTGGGACCCATGCGGAGGGGAAGACTGCCAGACCGGGCCGGGCTGGCGGTATCCATCGTACGATTGATTTTTGAAGGGGTTTTCGCTCAAAGGTCCATCGTACGATGGACCCATGAGCAAAAGGAAAGGGCGGGCATCCGGGGCCTGCTCTTTCCGTCTAAGGTGCAGTCCGGGGCGGAGTTTCGTATGTGACGTGCCCAACGGGTCCTTCCGGAACGGCGGGTTGTCGGGTCATGGCCCGAGGAAGGATCGCAAGGCGGCGGCCCGGGATGGGACATCGAGTTTTTGGAAGACGTGATGCAGATGGGTCTTGACGGTGCTTTCGCTGATGTGCAGTGCGTCGGCGATTTCCTGGTTGGTGAGACCCTGTCCGACCAGATGCAGGATGTCTGTTTCGCGAGCGGACAGGCCCGGGTCCTCTCCGGCGAAGCATTTGAACTGGCGCAAATGTCGAACGAAGATTCTCGCCGCCAGTGGAGAAAGGTAGAAGCCGGTCTGGTGCACTTCCCAGACCGCGGCGGGCAATCGATGGAGGCCCTCCTTCTCGTGGAAGAAACCCTCGGCCCCCGATTGAAGAAAGGCGGTGAGCACCCTTGAATGCAGCACCCTGCTGAGCAGGATCAGGCGCAGGTGGGGATGTTTCGTTTTGAGGGTCTTCAGCTCGGCTGGATCGAACGGCAAGCGGGCGGGTCCGCCCAGGATCACCAGTTCGGAGCGGCGCCGGGGTAGTTCGAGAATCAGGTCGCGGACTTGCGCATGCCGACCCACGATCTTGAATCCGGGAACGGATTCAAGGCACGCCACCAGCAGGTTTGTGTTGAGGCTGGAGGGTTCAACCAGGGAAAGCTCTATCGAGTCGCGCGAGGCAGCCCATGCCTGTTGCGGGGGAGAAAGCACAAGCGGTTTGCGCTTCGCTCCCGCCATCGAGGGAGCCGGGGTTGGGGCCCGGTTGTTCACCGGGCGACCCGTCCGGTTCAGGCGCTCCCGGCCTCTTTGGAGAATATCTCCAGCCAGCGCGCTTTCAAGAGCCCCATCCGCACAATGTCCGCGCGCCCCTCAGGCACGCGGATTTCCTGCAGGAAAACACCCTCCAACTGAAAACCAAACTGACTGTTCAGATTCAGGTTCCGGATGTTCACGTCCGTCGAGTGAACATACACCTTCTCGAAGTTCAGAATCTGAAACACGTAAAACAGAAAGGCGAAAGTCGCCCGCTTCCCGATCCCCCGTCCGCGCAGATCACCGCGGCCCACAAGCTTCCTCATCTCGAGCCGGCCGGCGGCCTCGTCCATGTGCTCCGCGCCGATGATCCCCACCGGCGCGCCCTGATACAGGATGGAAAAATAACTCCGGCCCGGATTCGAAAAATACGCGGCCATGTCCGCCGCCGTCCCGGGAAAGGGCTCGACAAAGCTGGACCTGACCCGCGGCGCGTCGAGCCATCCGGCCAGTTCCACGTGCAACGAGTTGGCGAGGGGCTCGATGCTGACTTCATGGACGCTCAATCGTTTGCCGGTCTTCCATTCATCCCGGAGTGTCGCGAGGCTGAAGTGCCGGTTGTAATAAGTTGCCGCACGATCCAGCCCCGCTCCCGCTTCCATGAGATGGTCGAGCAGATGCGAGGCAACCTTCACGACCTCGTGCTTCTTCACCCCATAGTTGATCAGTTCGTTGTAAAATCCCCGGCTCACCAGACGCAGCATTTGCTCCTGTTGGCGGTTGGCGATCTCGTTCCGCTCGGATTCCGGCATCGGCATGTTCGGGAGAATGACCGCGTCCCGGCGGCGGGTCCAGAGCATCCTTCGGTTTCCTGATTTGACTTTGCTTTTGCGGCCCGCCCGGCCAACAATCCGGTCATGCGCCCCATTCACATTCGCCCGCTTTGGATTCCGGTTTTGCTGGCCATCGCCGCCGGTTTCCCGCACGCTCACGCCGCTCCCGTGAATCGCATCGAACAGTCTGAATTTGGCCGGATGCCGGACGGCGCGGAAGTCCGCCAGTTCACCCTGCGCAATGCCCATGGCATGACCGCCAGGGTCATCACCTATGGCGCGATTCTCACCGAATTGCGGGTGCCGGATCGACAGGGCGTTCTGACAAACGTCGTCCTCTCGGCGGAAACGCTCGACGATTACCGCGGCCGGTTCGGCGGAGCCGCGGCGGTCATCGGCCGGTTCGCCAACCGCATCGCCAGAGCGCGTTTCACCCTCGATGGCGTGGAGTATCCACTGGCCGCCAACAACGGCCCCAATCACCTCCACGGCGGACCCGGCGGATTCGCCCGCGTTGTGTGGAAAGGCGAGGCACTCCCCCCGGGGGAACATGAGGCCTCCGTGCGACTCACCTACCTGAGCAGGGACGGCGAGGAAGGATACCCCGGCAACCTGCGGGTGACCGTTGTTTACACGCTGACCGATGACAACGAACTGCGCATCGACTACCAGGCCACCACCGACAAGGCCACTCCGGTCAACCTCACCAACCATGCCTACTTCAATCTCGCGGGCTCCGGCAAGATTCACGATCACATCCTGTGGTTGAACGCCGGCCGCTACACACCGGCGGACGAGGAGTTGATCCCGACTGGTGAGATCGCACCCGTCAAAGGCACTCCGCTCGATTTCACACAACCCACCGCCATCGGCGCGCGGATCGATGAACTCAAGCCCCGGCTCAACGGCTACGACCACAACTTCGTGATCGATGGCGGGGGCGGCTCGCTCGTTCTGGCCGCACGCGCCCACGACCCCAAGACCGGCCGCGTCATGGAAGTGCGCACGACGGAACCGGGCGTCCAACTCTACACGGGCAATCACCTCCAGCACGCCGGCTTCTGCCTCGAGACCCAGCACTATCCCGATTCAGTCAATCGGCCCGACTTTCCCTCCACCATCCTGAGGCCCGACGACACATTCAAGAGCACCACGATCTTCACGTTCTCCTCGCAATAGCGGCGCGTTCATTTCCTCCTCCCTGGGTGTCTGATCTCGCCATTCCCATGCGTGGCTGAATGCCGGCGCGATTGACCTGGATCTTCATCCCCGTAGCATCCGAGGTGACTCGGATCACTTCCTCACCGAACCCCTTCGCGCCGTCCGCCCCTTGTCACCCAAACCGATTCGGATCGAGCGCCTGGATGGGAATGAAGGTTTCCTCGCCGTTCAAGATCGCGGCCACCAGTTTGCCGGTCACAGGTCCCAGGCTCAGTCCCATCATCGCATGCCCGGTTGCCGCGCAAAGATTCCCCCATCCCTTCACACGCCCCACATACTGCAAGCCGTCAGGCGTACACGGACGCAGACCACTCCATGCCCGAATATCCCGAAAGCCCTCCATTGAGAACGCCGGAAAGTATCCCGGAATGGACTTCAAAATTCCCCGCACCCGCCGCTCGTTGATCGTTTCATCCAGCCCCGCCAGTTCCATCGTTCCGGCAAACCGCAGCGCCCCCCCCATCGGCGTCACCGCCACGCGCGCCTCGGTGAGAATGCAGGGCACCGACGGCATCTCCCGCGGACGCGGCACCGTGATGCTGTAACCCTTTCCCGCCTGCAACGGCAGCGCCACCCCGAGATCCCGCGCGATCTCCGCCGACCAGGACCCCGCAGCGAGAACGAATTCGTCCGCGGTAAACTCACCCGCGGGGGTACGCGCCGCCCGAACCGAGCCATGGCCCGGCACCCAGCCCGTCACCGGTGTGGACCAGTGGAAAGTCACTCCCAATTTCTCGAGCGACCGCGTCAACCCCGCCAGTAAGCGGTCCGGAATCAGATGGCAGTCGTCCGGAAAATACACCGCGCCGGCAATATCCATCCCCAGTCCCGGTTGAAGCCTCGCCGCCTCTTCGGGCGTCAGGATTTCCGCTGTCAGTCCAAGTCCTCGTCCCCGCGCGGCCGTCGCGGTTTCCTCCGCCAGCGCGTGCTTCGTCCGGCACAGAAGCATCAGGCCTTTCTGCACCAATCCAAACTTGTTCCCTTGTTCCGACGCAAGTTCCTCATACGCCCGACGGCTCGCGAGATTCAAATCCCGCAACAGGGGAGCCGATCGCTCCACGTGCGCCAGTGTCGAGGATCGCGCAAACCGCCACGCCCACTTCATCAGATCCCAACTCAACCGCGGCTTGAAGTAGAACGGACTTTCGGGGTTCCACATCATCCGCAATCCCATCGAGACCATC
>DATKEE010000336.1:0-9372 GCA_035544555.1 Candidatus Methylomirabilota bacterium | reverse complement strand
GCCTGATCTGGACCGGGCACCTGTTCACCAACGAGGTGGTGATGGACCTGGCCATGACCCTGGACTTCACCGAAAACCAATGGAGCGCGACGGTGGATGGCACCATGGTCACCACCAACCTCCCCATCACCACCAGCGGCTCCCCCCTTACGTTGGGGGACATTAACGCGGTCTGGGTGCATTTGCCGGAGGGCGGGGGGGACAATTGGATGGTGTTCGACAATTACCTCGTCACCGCGGAGCCGGTCGGCACGCCGGCCGAACCGCCGGAGTTGGTCTTCCTGGGACTGGGGGATGGATCCTTCCTGTTACGGGTCACGGGGGAGGCCGAACGGGACTACGCCATCGATGCCTCGACCGACTTCACCGACTGGCAGCCATTGAGAACGAACACCGCCAATGGGGGCACGTTTGACTTCGTGGACACCGGGGCCGGCGAGGTCCCCATTCGTTTCTACCGCGCGCGCTGGGTCCCTTGAAAAGCCTTCTCCGGGCCTTGATGGATCCGGCTCAAGCGGCTTGCTTGGATTGTTCTCTCGTTGGGAGGTTCGCTTGAGGTGAGGACGATTTGCGGCCGGTCAGGACCGACTGAGACCGCGACACCCGGCATCGATTTGCCGCGCTTCCACAGTGTTGACTGCCTTGAAGCTGCAACCTATCTACCTGGGTCTTCCTGGTGTGCCTTGCGTTCCTGCTCCTCGACCGGGACAATATGCACCGGCTTGTAACCGCCGATGGAGCGGAAGTAAATCAGGAGAGCCAGATAAATCAGCGCCATGATGGCGGGAATGATGGAGTCCGCAACAAGCGTTTTTCGGTCTCCCTCGATGCTGGCCTCCAGAACCAGCCGGTCCTCCGGGCTCAACTTCTCGATGGCCAGTTGCGGGTCGCGTGTGCCGGTTTCCTCGAGCACTTCCGCGCGCGCCTCGGCCAGACGATTCTGCACGGCACCCAGTTTGATTCCGTCCAGCCCTGTTGATTCCTTGAAGAAGAGGAATTGGCTGGGCTGGGCCGCCAGGTATTCCGTGGCCAGAACCGGAGCGGACGCCTGCAGCGCCTCCCCGGCAAAACGGTCCTTGGCGTAACCAAGACCGGGTCCTCCCAGCATTCCTGCCGACATCATTCCAATTCCTCCCATGATGCTGATGGCAATCGCGCCGGTTCGCGGGAATCGATCGCTGGCGACCGCAAGCATGGTCGGCCAGAAGAAGGTCTTCCCCACGGCATACACAAGCAGAGCGAACATGGCTCCGGCAAACGTTTCAATCCGGCTGGTCAATAGCAGGCCGATGCAGGCCAGGATGGCGCAGACCAACAAAATGCCAATCGGCGACAACTTCATTTTCTGTTCAATGAAGTCGGCGCAGAAACGCAGGACAAACATCACCGCCGAGGTGAAAACAAAGAGGATTTTTCCTTCGGTGGGTGTGAGGATGTTGCCGGTGATGTTCTGAACCCAGCCATCGGTGCCCAACTCGACGGCGCCCACCAACGCATGGGCGACAAACAAGACAAAAATCAGCCAATGGCCGATGGAGCCTCGGGTAATGGCGCCGACGGCAGCCCAAAGAGCGCCGCCGACAGCGGCAGCCACCCACCAGAAGGACGCGCCGGCAAAGAATTCAACACCGGTAAAGAAGTTCAGCATCGGACCGAACGCGTTCTTGACGAAAAGGGCGATCAGGAAACAGGCCACCAGTCCACCCAACAACCCGACTTCCCGGAACATCTCCCCCAGTTTGAGTCCCTTTTGTGATGCTTCGGATTTCGGCATGTGCTGCCCGAAGAACATCGCGCCATAGACGGCTGTCGGTAGCAGAAAGAGGCCGAGCTGCCATTTCCAGTGCCAGTCGAAGCGCTCTCCCAGAATCCAGCCGATTGCCCCACCCAACACCAGTCCGGCGGGCCAGCTTGCGTGCAGAATGTTCAGGTAATGCGTGCGTTTTTTGGGAAACAGCGTGGCGACGAGCGGGTTGGCCACCGCCTCGAGGGTGCCGTTGGCGACGGCAAAAATGAACGTGCCCCAGTAGAGAAAGTTGTAGGCCACCATCTTGCCCTGTTCGGGTGCTGCCGCAAAGGTGACAAAGGCCGAGAGCACGTGAAAGGCAAACGCCGCGATCACCAGTTTGCCGTAACCCAGCTTGTCGCAGACAACGCCTCCAATGATGATGCCGAAGCAGAACCCCGTGAAACCCGCGCCGGTAATGGCACCCAATTCAGTGGCGGTGAAACCAAACTCGGCGCCCCAGTTGGCCAGAATGCCACCGCGGACGCCAAAGCCCATGCCGGCAGCCAGGATGGCCATGAACCCGGCCCAAAGCAGTCGTTGCGCGTTCGGCGCAATCCCGTTTCCGTTACTCATAGTTCAGTTTGGTGTTTAGGTTGGCGTTCTGTTTTTAACTTCTGAAATCGGGAATCTTCACTATCTGCCCGCCCTTCATCGCGGACTCGTGCGCGCAAATGCCGGCCATGGTCCAGTTGACCGATTGATAAACGTCCGGAAAGGACGGACGACCCTCGATCACGCTCATCAGAAATTCATGCGCCAGATGGGGATGTGATCCCCCGTGCCCGCCGCCCTGGATGAACGACAGATGCTGATGCTCGTCCGCGTCGTAAACTCCCTTCGTCGTAAACCGCTGGATCGGTTCGGGCAGCAATTGCGCGTAATCAGGCACCTTTGTCTTCTCGACCTTTTCCCCGCCGACGTGCAGGACGGGATCATCCCCCTCCACGAGCTGCCACTCGAACGAGGTCTTCTCGCCATACGCGTCAAAGCTCTCGATGTACTGGCGGGCGGCATTGAACAGGAACCTCGTGACCTCGCAGCTCAGGTCCTGGTTGCGTATCTTGAAATGCGCGGTCTCGAACGAAAAGGGCGAGCCATACTTGGCGATCAGGTTCTCGGAAATCCGGCCCGAACCCAGGCAGGAAACGTAGTCCGCCTCCCCCTTGACCAGCGCCAGACACGGACTCACGCAATGTGTCGCGTAATGCATCGGCGGTAGTCCCTCCCAATAGGAAGGCCAGCCCTCCATGTTCTGCAAATGCGAGCCGCGCAGGAACTGGATGCGCCCCAGCCGGCCGGTGTCACGCAATTCCCTCACATAGAGGAACTCCCGCGAATACACCACCGTCTCCATCATCATGTAGTTCTTCCCCGACTTCTTCGCCGCCTTCACGATCTGCTCGCATTCCTTGACGGTCGTCGCCGCCGGCACCGTGCAGGCCACATGTTTGCCGGCCTTCAACGCCGCCACGCTCTGCGGCGCGTGCAGGTGAATGGGGGAGTTTATATGGACGACATCGACCTGCTTGTCCTTGATCAGGTCCTCGAAGCGCGTGTAGCGCTTCTCGACGCCGAACTGGTCTCCGATCTGATCCAGCTTCTCCTTGGTCCGCTGGCAGATCGCGTAGAGGTTGGCGTTGGGATGCCGCTGGTAAATGGGGATGAATTCCGCTCCGAAGCCGAGCCCGACAATGGCAATGTTGACCTTCTGGTCGCTCATGATGCGATGCGTAAATCAGGGGTGGACAAGGAACCGCCGAAATCTTCTCTTCTGCAAGAGTTTTTGGTCACGGATGCGGCGAATGACACCGTTTTGATCTGGACCTGTCAACGGTAATTTTGCACGCACGCGGCGGGCGGGTCTCCGGTCCGGCGCTGCGCGGAATGGGCGAAAGTGGCCAACTCGGCAACCAACGCCCCGGACCGCAGGGTGGCGAAACAAGCCACACGCTGCCGGCCTCATGGACCTGTTCCTGGCGCGGGCGGGTCGGCCGCTCTCCTGGTCGGCGCTCGACTCTCAAGGAGAGCCTGCTAGACCAGCCGCGTGCAGGAACCTTCCACGCTCTTGCTCGCCGCCGCCGGCGTGCTGTTCATCGGCCTTTCCAAGGCCGGTTTCGGCGGCGGCCTGGGGATGCTGACCACCCCCCTCTGTGTCCTGGCCTTCAGCGCCGGGGGCAAACCGCCGGCTTTCGCCATCGGCGTCCTGCTGCCCCTGCTGTGCGCTGGCGACGCCTTTTCGCTCTACCATTACTGGCGCCGCTGGGAGGCCCGGAACCTCCGTTACCTGCTTCCGGGCGTGGTTGTCGGGGTCGTCGTGGGCGTCCAGTTGATCGGCGCTTTCTCACCCCGCCAACTGAACCTGGCCATCGGCATTCTGGCCGTCTCCTTCGTCCTGTTCCAGATCACCAAGGAACGCATCTTCAAGGCGGAGGGCGCATTCCAACCCAATCACGCCATCGGGATCCCCTGCGGCATCGGCGCGGGAATCACCTCCTCCTTCGCCCACGGCGCCGGACCGGTCATCAGTGTCTTTCTCATCCCGCAACGCCTCCCCAAGGAGGTGTATGTCGGAACCACCGTGCTGGTCTTCACCGTGATTAATTGGATCAAAGTGCCGTTCTTCTGCCTCGACCGCACGATGATCGATCTGCCGTTCCTGATCCCCCGGGCCATCATCACGGTCGAGACCCTGATCACCAGCCTCTGGTTTCTGCCGCTGATCCCCGCCGGCGTCTGGCTGGGCGTCTGGCTCAACCGCCGGTTCTCCGAACGCTGGTTCCTGCGCGCGGTCTATCTGTTGACGTTCCTCGCGGGAGTGCAGTTGATCTTCAACTTCAACCTGACCGGCTGGCTGCGGACGCCTTGAGCCCGGACGAATCCTCCCCATACCCCAATCGTTTCCGGTGCTTCCAAAGGTCCTTCGGCTTGAAGATGCCTTCCGGCGTGATGATGCCGGTGATCAGCTCGGGCGGCGTGACGTCGAATCCGGGATTCCGGGCTCCACTGCCGGGATTGGCCACACGGAAGTAACGCGGCTTTCCCCCGCCATTCACGCCCCACGCCCCCAGCACCTCGCTCTCGTCGCGTTCCTCAATCGGAATGAGCCGGCCCGACTTCAGGTTCCAATCCAGCGTCGAGAGGGGAATCGCCACATGAAAGGGAATCCCGTGCCGCCGGGCGAGCACCGCCTTTGTGTAGGTTCCAATCTTGTTGGCGACCTCGCCGGTCCGTCCCAGCGTGCGGTCGCTGCCGACAATCACCAGATCGATCTCCCCCCGCTGCATCAAATGCCCCGCGGCATTGTCGGCGATGATCTCATGGGAAATGCCCTGCTGCGCGAGTTCCCACGCCGTGAGGGTGGCGCCCTGGGATCGGGGGCGCGTCTCGTCGCAAAACACATGGAACCGTTTTCCCGCCGCCTGCGCCGCATAGAACGGGGCCGTGGCGGAACCGATGTCAACAAACGCCAGCCAACCCGCGTTGCAATGGGTGAGAATCCGGGCGCCATTGCGAACGAGCGGGGCGCCATGACGCCCGATGGCCTCGCAATGGCGGACGTCTTCATTCGCGAAATCCTCCGCTGCAGCCAGCGCCAGGTCCTGACGCTCTCCCACCGTGCCTCCGGGCGCCAGCGCGCGCCGGACGTGATCCATCGCATTGACAGGATCGACGGCTGTCGGCCGGGCGGCTTTCAATGTCGCGTACACGTGATCGAGGTGACGCGTGAAGACCCGCGCATCCCGTCCGCGAAAGGCCCGCGCGCCCTGCGCCAGGCCATAGGCCGCCGTCGCTCCGATGGCCCCCGCGCCCCGGACCACCATGTCGCGAATGGCCCGGGCGGTCTCGCGGAAGTCGCGGGTCCTGATCACTTTGAACTGGTGCGGCAGGAGGCGTTGCTCGATCAGCAGCACGCCGTTGTTTGCCGCGTCGAAGGCCACGGTGCGAAAGGGCCGGACGCGGCCGCGGACGTTGACATTCACAAACGCCAGCCTAAGAGCCTGCCCGGGAAATGCAATGGGCCCCGCGGCGGGAGCAGCAATTCATTTTGAGGAGCGCGGCTGTGTGCGGAGCACCAGCCGCAGCGCGTGGAATCGGCAACGGCTGTTCGGAAGTGCTACGGCTGGTCTTTCCGCCTTCGCTAAAACTACGGCGGACAGGTCAGACACAGCCGCGCTCCGACCAAAATGAGAATCGCTGCGGCGGGAGATTTTGTTGTCCGGCGACTTTTCCGGCAGGGCGGATTCGTGTGACCATCCCGGTTCGATGGGACCTCGCTCCGGGGTGGGTTTCACGGCGCGCGCAGCCAGGGGGACTGCAGAAGTTCGCGAGCCGCTTGATAATCCGGACGAATCTCCAGGGCGCGATTCGCCGCGTTCCTGGCCCCGGCACGATCACCGAGCTGCAGATGAATGGTCGCGCGGGCATAGGGAATTCGCGCATCCTCCGGGTTGGCCGTTTCGGCGCGGATCAATGCTTCGATGGCATCGCGGGACTGTCCCGCGGCATGGCGCGCGAGGCCGAGGTTGTACCAGGCGCGGGCGTGGGTTGGGTCCAGGCGAACGGCGGTTTCCAGCGCATCGAGCGTTTCACCCGAATTGCCCACCTCATTCCATGCAAGGCCCAGCCGGTAATGATTCTCGGCCTCGTCGGGTTCCAGCCTGCAGGCCTCCTGGAGCTGCTCAAGCGCGTCCTGATTCCGTCCCAACCGACTCAACACCACCGCGTAATCGAGTCGCATGGGCGCCGAATGCGGGTCCCACTGAATCGCCTTCTCATAATGCTGAAGCGCGAGTCCCGGTTGTCCGCGCTCGAGATGATAGACGCCCTTTTGAAGCTGCCCGGCCGGCTGATCGGCTTGGAAATCCAGCAGATGCCGAAGCTCGCGCCCCGAATCCGATCCGGAGTCCAACGTCGCCCGCAACGCCCAGGCAGCGGCCAGACGGACGTTGCGCGACGGATCGTCCAAAAGCCCCGTGAGTTCCGCAACCGCGCGGACCTCCCGCTGCTCGACCAGGGGACCCAATGTTCGCGCCGCGTGGGCGCGCACCAGCGGATGCGGATCATTCAGCGCCTTCCTCAGCGCCGACGCCACCGGTTCCTCCCCGATCCACCGGTCGAGCAGACCGGCGGCGACCGCCCTCCAATAGGCGTTCGTCTCGCTCTGAAGCAGGGTCATCAGCGGAAGCTGCGCCCCCTCGCCACCCGTTCGCGCGGCGGCAATCCAGCGTGTCCGCTCCCGTTCAGGCCGCTCCATCCTTTCGCCATACCATTCCCGCACGGCCGCGAGCGCCCAATCGGCATCCTCCTCCGTGTGACAGCGGTTGCAGGCGTTGGGAATTCCCAACTCCTTCGTGAACAGGGGATCGGGTATGGTGAATCCGTGGTCATGCCTCGCGTCTCGCCGCATGTAAACTGTCTGCGGCATGTGACAATTGACACACTGGTTGCCGGCGCTGTCCTCCGCGTGAAAACTGTGCGCGACGGGCTGAATGACGGGAGAGTTTGGATAAGCGCCGTTGTGACAGCGCATGCAGAGGGCGTTGCCCTCGAGGCGTGTCCGGGCCGAATGCGGTTCATGGCAATCCATGCAGCGAACACCGGCCGCGTGCATCTTGCTGCCGAGAAAGGCGGCCATTTCATAATTCTCCTCCAGCACCTGGCCGTCCGGATAGTACAGCTCCGTCTCGTCAACAATCGTGAGCGCATGATGATCAAACCACGAATCGCCGGGAACGAAATCCCCGGTCAACTCGCTGCGGCGGGAATGGCAGGTGGCGCAGGTGTCGAACATCTGGTCCGCAGTCAATCGCCTGATCGTGGGGTCGGCGCGCCTCGAATCCGGATGCGCTCGCTGCCAGTCCACGTGGTCCTTCATCGGGCCATGACACGACTCGCAGCTCACGGATCGTTCGGCGAAAGCGGTGTGGTAGGTGTCCGTGGCCTCGTCGTAATTCTTTCGCAGCCGGGTGTTGTGGCAGGTGGCGCACATCGAGTTCCAGTTCATGCCCCGGCCCGTCCAATGTCCCCATTCGCCGGGACGACGGTCCTCCTCTCCGAAGACATTGAACCAATCCCCCTGGTGCGGATCGTAGGCGAGTTCGCCGGCCTGCAACCGGCCACGCCCAATATCGATGAGAAACTGTCGCAAGGGTTCGTGCCCGATGACACCGTCCGCGTTAAAGGGCCGGCGCTCGTCACCCGGGTCCAGGGTCTCCAACTCATAAGAATCATCGACCACCCGCGCGACCGAACGGTTGGTTCCGTGTTCGATGAGTCGCTCCGGCTCAAACGCCGCGCGGTCCAGGTCTGCGGACAACGGTCGCTCGGCAAGTCCGTGGTGAGAATCGGCCCAAAGGTCATGGGCCTGGCGGTGGCAGTCGCGGCAGGATGCGGAACCCGAATAGCGGGCGAAGGCGGCGGCCTGGGGCTCAACGATTGGAGCGGAACTCCCCGAGGGCATGGTTCCGTCCGGCGCGGGCGTGTCCCGTTCAGCCGATCCGAAGAAGTACCAACTCCCGCCGGCCAGGGCGATGGCCATCAAGACACCCCCCCAGAGGCGGCTTGACCACGCATGTCGCGAGTCTGGATCGCGATTCACACGTGTTCGACTTGAACGACGGCTTGACACAATGAATGGCCGGCTGCCGGCATGCCGGAATTCCCTGTCCACGTCCAACGGCATGGGCGGGCATGGCAACCGGCGGATCCGGAACGATTGAAGGACCCATCATTTCGTGAATCCGCGGTGTGTGTCGAGAGTTCAAGTGATCTCGCACCGCGTATGAGCGGATACCGGCGGGATTCAATTGGATCGGGACTGTTTTCCCTCCGGTCGTCCCGTTCCCGAATCTTCAACCTTTCGCCGACGCGGTGGCTGGCGTATTTATTGAAGCGGACACATGAGCGACTCCAACGATGATCCGGCCTTTGCAACTTGCGTTGTTTGCAACTTGCGATTGCCGGCAATCTGAGTCAGAAAGGTTTGGCCTGAAGGGCCGTGATTTCAAGGGCAGGGGAATCCTTGAACCGAACAACAGGAAAGTGCTTGTCACATGGAAGGACCACAGAAAAAGGCCGTTACACCCGCCACTCATGCGCCTCCGGTGAACTCCGGCATTGCCTGGTATTGTGTGCGGACGCAGCCCAAGCACGAACACATCGCCGCCGCCCATCTTCAACAAACCCTGGGCACCGACGTGTTCTGCCCCAGATTTCGAACCAAACGTTCCACCCGCCGCGGGCCGGTCTGGTTCACCGAATCCCTCTTTCCGAACTACCTCTTCGCCCGCTTCGATCTGGGGGCGATGTTGAATCAGGTCAAATACACGCCCGGGGTCAGCACGGTCGTCCACTTCGGTCACCGCACCCCGACCCTGGACGATCGAGAAATCGAGACGCTTCGCGCAAGCCTGCTTCACGAAGACCTGCTCGAGCCGGTCGAGGAATTCGCCAAAGGCGAGGATGTCACCCTGGCCAATGATGCCTTTTACGGTTACCCGGCCAAGGTGCTGCAACGAATGTCCTCCAAGGGCCGGATCAAGGTGCTGATGGAAATCATGGGACGCGAGACGACCATCGAGGTT
>DATKEE010000335.1:0-13718 GCA_035544555.1 Candidatus Methylomirabilota bacterium | reverse complement strand
AGGTCCGCGGCAGGCGCTCCTGCTGGTAGTGCGGCCTGCCCGTGGACGCGTCCAAGCACGACACCAAGCCCGAGTCGCTCACAACATAGAGCCGCCCGTCGTGGAGCACCGGCGACGGCGTGTAAGAAACCCCGCGCGGGGTTGACCACACGATGCCGCGTTCTTCGGTCAGGGTGCCCTCGTGGCCGAGGCGGATCGCCATCAAGAGCTTGACGGTATGGCCGCTCATCGCGAAGACAAGATCCTCGTGCTGGACGACCTGAGGCACCGAATTCTCGCCCAGCCCCGCCGCCTCCCAGATGAGGCGTCCGGTGTCGAAGTCGTAGGAGCGCACGGTCAATCCGTTGACGATGATCTGACGCCGGCCGTCATGGGTGGCAACAAACGGGGCGGCCCAGTTGTATGGCTCGGTGCGGTCCACGCGCCAGAGTTCTTCTCCCGTGGCGGGATCCAGCATGGTCAGGAATCCGCCCTCCAGGTGGTCGAAGTGGAGGATCAGCCGCCCGTCGTGCAGCGTGGGCGCCGTGCCTTCACCGAACGCGTTGTCCATCTTCAACTGGACGTTGAAATCCTTCTCCCACAGAAGCGTGCCGTCGAGCGAGTAAACGTAGAGGCCGCGCGAGCCGAAGAACGCGAAAAGCCGCTCACCATCGGTCACGGGCGAATTGGAGGCGAAGCTGCCGTAAGTGCGATGATAGCCTTCGTGCGGCGTTGCGGTTCGCGCGGTGCGTTCCCAGAGGGTCTCGCCCGTTCTTCGATCCAGCGCCAGCACGACGAACCGGTGTTCCAGTCCTGCATCGGCGCCGCCGCCACCGCCGCGCAACCGTCCGGTGGGCGGCTCTCCGCGGCCGGTCGGCACCGCTGTTGTCAGGAAAATCCGGTCCCCAACCGTGACCGGCGTGGAATGTCCGCGACCTGGAATGGCGACTTTCCAGGTGATGTTGGACGTATCGCTCCACCGCAGGGGCGCGTCGCCCACGGCCATCCCGGTATTGAAAGGGCCGCGCCATTGACGCCAGTCAGCCGCCTGGGCCGCGGCTCCCATGAGCAACGACAACCCGAGGAAAAGGGTCGCGAGGTTGACCATGCCGGCGCGCTTCAGGGCACGCCGCAGATCGAGATGGATTTGCTTTTTCACGGTACGGTCAAAAGTAAGGCCGGGAGTATTTGCGGCAAGTGAAAAGCTCCGATAAGGTTCCATTTCCATTCCAATCCCGGGAAACGTTCTGCTTTCAACAGTGCCCGCGAATCTGGGACTGTGCTGAAAGCCAGTCGCAGCAATCTTGCAAGCAAAAGGGTGTGCGAAACTCGAAGCGTCATTCCGATTCGGGCATTGCTGCGGCTGGTCTTTCAGACACAGCCACGCTCCGACCCAAATGAGAACTGCTGCGGGAAAGGGCGCGAAGGTTTACAGCCGGGGGTGTAGCTGGTATGGCTTAGCGCACATTTTGTCTTCAAGAAGAAACCTGTGGCTACTAATCCATTGATAGAAATTCGGAGCGGGCGCGCCGCGAAAGCGGCATCGTTACGCTCCCTGGGACTGAATCCCTATCCATCGCGCAGCAGGCGGACGCATTACGCCAGGACCATTCTCGACGAATTTGCCGCTCACGAGGGCGGAACAGCCACCGTGGCCGGGCGGCTGATGTCGTGGCGCAAACAGGGCGCGCTGGCGTTCGCTCACATCCAGGATCAGACGGGCAGGCTGCAGTTGTTCCTTCGCCGAAATCTGGTTCAGCCAACCGAGGCAGGCACCGGCAGGCTCGGTTTTGCCGAAACAAATCTGCTCGACATGGGCGACATCATCGAAGCGACCGGCAAGGTGGTGCGGACGGAACGCGGCGAGATCTCCGTGTTGGTTGAGGAGTTGCGCTTGCTCAGCAAGGCCATTCGTCCGTTACCCGATCAGTGGTCAGGCTTGAAAGACCGCGAGCAGGTGCTCCGCAAACGGTATCTCGACACGATCCTCGAACCCGCGTCGTTCAATCGGTATGGCACGGTTTGCAAAATGGTGGCGGCCATTCGGTCGTTTCTCAACGAACGGGGCTTTCTGGAATTCACCACGCCCATCATCCAGCCGCAATACGGCGGCGGCACGGCAAAGCCGTTCAAGACGCACGTCAACGCGCTGGGTTGCGAAATGTATCTCGCCATTTCGCACGAGCTTTACTTGAAACGCCTGATCGTGGCGGGCTACGACAAGGTTTATACGATTGGCCGTTACTTCCGCAACGAGGGCATTGACCGCAGCCATCACCCGGAGTTTTCGATGGTCGAAACCATGACCGCCTACGAGAACTACGAATACAACATGAACCTGATCGAGGACATGTTCCGGCACGTGGCGGTGACGGTGTTCGACAAAACAAATTTCACGGTGCGCGGACACGAGATTGATTTTGGCAAGCCGTGGCGGCGCGTCAGCATGCCCGACGCGGTGAAGGAAAAGACAGGCGTGGATTTTCGCGCGTGCCAGTCGGTTGAAGAAGCCAACCGAGAATTGTCGAACCTGAACATCCACGAACCGCAGCCAAGCATCGGCGAAGCGCTGGTGAAGGCTTTCGAGGTCACGGTGGAGAAGGAGTTGATCCAGCCGACGCTGGTTTATGGACATCCAATCGAGATTTCCCCGCTGGCCAAGCCAATGGCCGAAGACCCGCGCTTTGTGGAGCGCTTCGAGATTTTCATTGCCGGAATGGAATGCGGCGACAACTGGTCCGAGCAAAACGATCCGGTGCATTTGCTGGAAACATGGCGCAAGGCCTACCGCGCCGAGGAGCGTGACGCCGGCAAGTTTCACACGCTGGACTTTGATTTCATTGAAGCGCTGGAATACGGAATGCCCCCGACAACCGGCATCGGCCCGGGCATCGAACGCATGGTGATGATTTTCACCGGGCAGGAGAACATCGATGACGTGATTTTCTTCCCGATGATGCGTCCGGCGATTTCTCCCTTGAACGCGACAATCTACGGCGTGCAGGAGGCGTCGCTTGCGCCGGTGGAAGACCTTGCCCTTTCGATTGAGGACTTTGAATCGCTCTGCGACGACGGCGTGCTCAAGCCGCACGCCCGCAACCTGACCCTCAAGCCACACGTTCGTTTGTGGGGCGTTGGCTCTCCGGATGGACGCTCGCGCGCCTCCGGCCATGTTGAAATCGAAGGTTTCCTGCCCGGCAGCGTCCTGCGGTTATCCGGCTACATGTTCAAATCCGGGGAAAAACTGTCGGAGGATGAGGAAAAGAAGAAGGTTTTGGATTTGCTCGAGCACTCTTTGGTGCAATTCATCCGTGAGACATTCCCGGAATGTCATGTGACCGTTTCGCCGGCAACGGTGATGCGGCACACGCGGGGTATTCTCTAAAAGGCCAAACGGAAAAGTCTTTGGATGTCCTGGCTCGACATTGCGACCCAATGCCGCGCCGATTCATCCAATTTCAGTCGCGACCGGCTGAATCCAGGAGTGTGGATTTGAAGAGAGTGTAATGCAACCTGCTGGCGGTCAAGTCATTGGGCGCTGGCTGGGAGGGGCAAAATCTTGATTCCGATAGTTGTTGCCTTCCCGCCGAAACCCGTCAGGCTGGAACGACCTGTTAGATGGCTAGCCTCTTTCAAGGCATGGTGAATCTTCAAGTGAACTCCGTTCAGTGATGATTTTAGACCCGATGTTCGGGAACAGTCTGTGGAAAGCGCCGGTTTGTCGGACAGTAAAACATCACATGAGCAATAAACTGTTTGTTGGAAATCTTTCCTTCAACACCACCGAAAACGACCTGCAAGACGCGTTCGCCGCGCATGGCACGGTCACTGAAACCAACTTGATGATGGATCGCATGACCAATCGCCCCCGCGGCTTTGGCTTTGTGACCATGAGCACGGCCGAAGAGGCGCAGAAGGCCATCGATGCCATGAACGGCAAGGATATGGACGGACGCGCTCTCACGGTGAACGTGGCCAAGCCCCGCGAAGAACGCACGGGCGGCGGCGGCGGCGGCCGGCGTGAACACGGCGGCGGGCGGGATCGCTACTAAGCCGTTGGAAGTTTCAAGGCGGGAATCGGGCAACCGATTCCCGCCTTTTTCGTCTCGATCTCCATCCCGCGCGGGACTGCCGGTTGTTGCGGTATTTTTTGCGATTCGGTGCGGACGGTTGTTTTCGCTACGATTCGTCCGTGAACGGACTCAAGGTCATGGTGGTGGGCGGCGGAGCGGCGGGATTCTTCGGGGCCATCGCGGCCGCGGAGGCCGGAGCCAGGGTCACGCTGCTGGAACGCGGCCCCCGGTTCCTCACCAAGGTCCGCATATCGGGCGGCGGACGCTGCAACGTCACCCATGCCTGCTTTGACGCGCGGGAATTCACACGGCGCTATCCCAGGGGCGACCGGGAACTGATCGGTCCATTTCACCGGTTTCAGGCGAGCGACACCGTGGCCTGGTTTGAATCGCGCGGCGCCAGGCTCAAGACCGAACCGGACGGTCGGATGTTTCCCACCACGGATGATTCGGGAACGATCATCGATTGCCTGTTGCGAGCCGCCCGGACGGCGGGTGTCACGCTGCGAGTGAACGCCGGTGTCGAGGCCATCGCGCGCCGGGACGGGGGAGGGTTCTCCATGAAGCTTGCCACCGGGGAGACGCTGGAATGCGACCGGTTGCTGCTGGCGACGGGGGGGTGCCGCACGGCGTCCATGGGGCAACTGGCAATTTCGCTTGGGCATGAGATCGAGCCGCCCGTGCCGTCCCTGTTCACCTTCAAGATCGAGGTGCCGTGGTTGCGGGCACTGGCCGGGGTGTCGGTTGAATCCGTCGAGGCGGCGGTGCCGGAAAGCGGGTTGCGTGAGCGCGGGCCGTTGCTGGTGACGCACTGGGGATTGAGCGGACCGGTGATCCTGCGATTGTCGGCCTGGGGAGCGCGCAAGCTGGAGGCCGTGGATTATCGATTTCAGTTGGAGGTGAACTGGCTGCCGCGGTTGAACGCCGGGCAACTGGATCAGGAACTCCGTTTGCGGCGCGAAACCCGGGGCGCGAAACGGGTGGTGAACGCGCCGGTGCCGCCGCTCAGCGCGCGATTGTGGGAGGCGCTCGTGATGGAGGCGGGATTGGGTCGCGACGCGCGATGGGCCTCCCTGGAGCGCGGACCGCGACAGCGCCTGGTGGAGCAGCTTGCGCGGACGCGGTTTCCCGTGAACGGCAAGAGCCTGAACAAGGACGAGTTCGTCACGTGCGGCGGCGTGCGCCTGAGCGAGGTGAATTTCAAGACCATGGAAAGCCGTGTTTGTCCGGGATTGTATTTCGCGGGTGAATTGCTCGACATCGATGGCGTCACGGGCGGCTTCAATTTCCAGTCCGCCTGGACAACGGGCTGGATCGCGGGCAACGCGATGGCCATGTCGGGCGAATGAGGTTTCAGAATTTGATCCGCAAGGGGCGGGTGAGATTAGACGTGGGTGAACAGTGAGCGATTTCAAAGAATCGATGGGAGGGGCGCGATTCGGTCGTCCTGCCCCGGAATGGAAAATCAGAGCGTCGTTACCTCCGCTGCTACGCGATGGAATGGGCGTGACGCGCCCGCAGCTGTGAAACCCGGTGGATGCAGGCACCCAACTCCTGTTACACCTGTTACAAGAAGTTGCACCGATGCTTTCACCCGCTTTCGATCACACCCGCGAGGGCCGGGGGGGGAATTCCTGTGTTTCCATTGAGGCTCGATTCGCCGCATATTCAACCGTCATGTCGAAACGAATTGTTGCGGGCTTGTCGGCGCTCCTGATTGCGTCCCTCTCCATTGCGAACGCCGCGGAACCCGACGCGCCTCCTTCGCGTCCCAACATCCTCCTGATACTCGCCGACGATCTGGGTTATTCGGACCTGGGTTGTTATGGGGGCGAGATCCGCACGCCGCAACTGGATGCGCTGGCGTCGAACGGTCTTCGTTTCACCCAGGCCTACAATTCAAGTCGTTGCTGTCCCTCGCGCGCCAGCCTGCTGACGGGGCTCTATCCGCATCAGGCCGGCATCGGCCACTTCGTCGGAAACGGGCGGCTTCCCGGTTATCGCGGACGGTTGACGGATCGTTGCGTGACGCTTCCCGAAGTCCTGAGCCGGGCCGGTTACGGCACCTATATGGCCGGCAAGTGGCACGTGAATGAGCCGGGGCCCATCGAGCGCGGCTTCGATGAGTTCTACGGATTCGTCCATGGCTATGGAGTCGATTCCTGGAACCCGCGCATGATGATCCGACTGCCCGCGGACCGGCCCCGCCGCGAATACGGGGAAGGCGAATACTTCGCCACGGACGCGCTCACCGATCACGCGCTTGATTTCCTGGAAATCGCCCGGGAGGAGGACAAGCCCTGGTTTCTCTACGTGGCTTATCAGGCGCCGCATTTCCCGGTGCAGGCTCCGCCCGAACTCACCGCCACTTGCACGGAGATTTACGAACGCGGATGGGATGTCCTGCGCGCGGAACGTTTCGAACGCATGAAGCGGCTTCGATTGATCGACGATTCAATCGAACTCCCCCCGAGGGGTCCCATCGACAGAGTGGACGTGGCCAGGCGGCTGGGTTCGATGACTGAAGATGGCAGGAACCCCGCCTGGGAATCGCTGGATGCCGGCCGTCGCGCCGATCTGGCCCGTCGGATGGCGGTCTATGCGGCGATGGTCGGGAACATGGACGCCAACATCGGCCGGCTTGTGGAGTCGTTGCGCGCGCATGATGAACTGGAGAACACGCTGATCCTGTTTCTGAGCGACAACGGCGCCTGCGCGGAATGGGAGCCGTTCGGGTTCGATCTTGATGCGGCCGATTATCGCAATAATCGTCCCGGTCATGGCGTTGACGGGGCCACGCCGCAGAAGCCCAACGTTCTGCACACAGGAGAGGCTCTCGAAGCGATGGGCGGGCCGGGGAGTCTGTTCAGTTACGGCTGCGCATGGGCGAATTTGAGCAACACGCCGTTGTCGTTCTACAAGCATTACGCCCACGAAGGAGGCATCCGCACGCCAATGATCGCGCACTGGCCGGCGCGGATTACCGATCAGGGCGCGTTGCGTTCGCAGGTGGCGCATGTGATGGACCTGATGGCCACCTTTCTGGACGTGGCGGACACGGAGTATCCGGTGACGTACAATGGGCGTGAGCTGTTGCCAATGGAGGGGCGCAGTCTGCTCCCGGCATTCGCCAACCAGGAGTGGAGCGAACCGCGCGCGCTGGTGTTCGAGCACGAACGGAATGTGGCGGTGCGGGAAGGGGATTGGAAACTGGTCGCCCACGACGTCATCCGGCGGGATGGGTTGCGTCCGGATCCGGCCTGGGAGTTGTATGATCTGGGCCGGGATCCGGTGGAGCAGAGGAATGTGGCTTCGGAGCATCCGGATCAGGTCGAGCGATTGTCGCGGATGTTTCTGGAGGAAGCACGGCGGACGCTGGTTCTGCCGGCGCCTTGAGCTTGCGACCGTTCTGGTCCACCGGCCGAGGTGTCATCATCATGCCCCTTCCCGTGAGGACATGACAAACGAATGGAGGACGAGAATCAGTGGGATGAGCTGTCCACCAGCGTCACCGCGGCCTGGATGAATCCGTTTTGAGCGATCGCCTTTTGCGGGGAAAGAGAGCGCTGATCCGGGAAGCCCCCGCCAAAACCGCCAAAGCCAAAAAATCCATCCGCGCCCAGGGTCTTGAGTTCTTCCTGTCGGCGGTCGATGTCGGCTTTGCTGGCGGTCAGGACCAGGAGTTCCTCGGGGGGGGTGGGCTGATGGGTTGCGGCTTCCTCGACGGCTGCCCAGAGGGCGCGGAGATCGGTGAGATGGCTGTAGTCCGGCCATGTGCGGCGTGACAGGGGATCGAGGCGAAGCAGTTCCAGCGTGACGCGTTCCCTTTCAGCCATGGGGAAATGGACCTCTCCCGAGATTTCCTGAATCTTCTTCCACGCGTTCAAGTAGTCCGGGTCGAGCTCGACGGCGGTTCGGAAGTGAGGCAGCGCATCGGCATAGCGGCCCTGGTCGGTGCGGAGATAGCCGAGAAGATAATGCACCTGCGGTTTGTCGGGTGTCCGGGCGGCGAGGTCGGTGAACACTTTTTCCGCGATGTTCTGGGCGCGTTGTCCATCGAAGGCCTTTTCACAGCCGAAGCAATGGCTTTCGATGCGCCCGAAGCTGTCGGGCATCAGTTCGTAGGCGCGGCGGTAGTGCGCTTCGGCTTCCTCGTGCAGACCCAGCTCGGCCAGGCGAATCGCCAGTCGCGACTGAATGCAGTAGGCGTCGGCGAAATGGCCGAGGGCCTCCTGGTACATGTTCACGGCCCGTTTGAGCAGGCCCGCGGCGTACCAGGTGTCCGCCTGTTCGGAGAGGCGCACGGCCCGGACGGCCCCGCGCAGGATGCCGGCCTCCCTGGAGTCGCCGCGCGCTTCGCGGATGTCGGCCAGCACGGCATAGACGCGCATACGGTCTCCGGGTCCCTGCTCACCGTCGGAAGGATCGATGGCGATGGCCTGGCGGGCGACGCGTTCGGCCTCCTCGAGTTGTCCCTGATCGAGAAGCCAGCGCGCCTTCCAGATGAGGGGACGTTCCTCGAACGGGTCGTGGCGGAAGATGTCGTCCAGCCGTCCCGGAATGTCGTCACCCCCGAGTTGGAACAGCAGTTCATAGCCGCGATCCGAACCGGGCCGCATATCGAGGAGCGCGTTGGCGATCTTTCGGGCTTCCTGGGTGCGACCCGCTTCGATCAACGCGACGCCCGCCATGGGGGCGATGGAGGGTTGCCCGCGGGAGAGGCCGAATTGTTGGAATGCGAACATGGATCCCCCGGAATCGTCGATCAGCCCGGCCAGGTCGCTGACGCCCCAGTTGGGGGCCTGATCGAGCAGGAGCAGCACGTCGTTGTGATGACCCGCGCGATGGTAAACGCGGGCCAGGGAAGTGAGGATCGGGTTTTCATCCGATGGCTGCCAGAAGCGGTCGGCCCCGAGTTCTTGACGCGCGGCGATATCGTTTGCGAGGCCCTCCGCAAGGATGGCCTCGGCCTCGGCTCCGCGTTCCAGATCGAGCAGCAGGCTGGTGAGGTTCTCGTAGCCCGAAGCGTGGCCATAGTCAAAGGGCGCTTCAGCGGGAGTGATCAGGTGCTGCCGGGCCATGGCGATGCCCTCGGCGATCCAGTCATTGCGGTCGAGCAACCGGCCAATCGTCGCCTGTCGGATGCCCAGACTTGCGGGGTCTTCGAGCGAGTAAGGAGATCGGCCCGCGGCGGACTGGCCAAGGAGGGCCACCCGGCGGAGTTCGTCGATGCCCTCCTCGATTTCGTCGGCCGCGAGGAGCGCGGCGTAGAGGTGTTGATGGATCGTGGCGCGCCGGCCGGTCGGGGTGTCCTCGCGTTGGGCGGCGGAGCGGGCGAGTTCCAGCATGCGTTGCGTCTGGCCGGACTTGGCCGAGAGATCGACGTATTCGTTCCAGAAATTGAGTTCGGGGTTTTGCGAGAGCAGTTCGTGGAAGAAATCGGCGAGGGCGCGGGTGTGTCCGGCGCGTTCCATGACGCGAAGGGCTTCGTGAGGGACATACACGTCTTCCTGTCCGCCGAGTTTGAGCGCCAATGCGGCGGCGTCCTGGATGCGTTCGCGACCGATGAGGCCGAGCAGGAAGTAACCCTGGGCCTGACGTTCCTGATGGCTCCGAGGAGTGGAGGCAATGGAGATGGGAAGGGGCAGGCCTGGCACATTGATTCCGGACTGCTCCCTCTCCTCCGGATTGAACTTTGCGTCCAGGGCCTCATACAGCTCGACCGCGTCCAGGGAATTGACCAGAGCCCATTGGGGTTCTTTGATCGACTCCATGAGTTCCAAGGTCAACCGCCGGGCAAGCCGGCTCGTGGCGCTCCCCGATTCGATCTGCAGTTGAACGTTTCCGGCGTTCAGGGCACGACGCAGGAAGGCTTCGGCTTTTTCCTCGCCGACAAGAGCCACGAGATTCGGAATGGAAAGCTGGCTGCCGGACCGGCTGCGCACCGTGGCCAGGCGCCGATCCAACGTGCCCAATACCACATCCGGGTCATCGACCGTGGCGAGCAGTGCTTCGCCGATCTGATTGAGGGGCTGCTGAAACCGGAAGGCGTTGTGAGAGCCCCCTTTCCGGGCCGTTTCCTGGATTGCCTCGATAATCTCCATCCGCGCGGCGGCGTTGCCGGTCAGCGTGTGCACCAGGAGGCGTAAACCCAGATCGGCCATTTCGGATTCGCCCGTGGGTCGGGGGCGCTCCTGAAGGACGCTTTCGAGCGCGTTCCAGGCCGGCGGGGGCGGAAGCACGTCGATGAGATCCTTGAATTGCGGGGGTGGATCCGATCTGGAAGAGCCCGTCCACCCGGCGGGGTCCAGTGAGCGGAAGCGGTCCGCAAGAGCCATCCATTGCCGCGCCGCCTCGTCGGGAGGAAGCTGATTTGCGGCCTCCCTGAAGGCGGCGAGGTCCCGCTTCAACTCGGCGGCCGGAGTGAGTTCGTCCGATTCCGGCGCTTCGCGTTCTTCGATTGCCCGTTGCAGAACTGTCTCCGCTCCCAAATAGTCGTCCGCGGCACGGGTCAGCCCAATGCCGCACGCGAGCAGCAGAATCATGAATAGTGTCCGGGCGAAACCGGGGGTGGCAGTGGGGGTAACATTTGAGTCTTTCATGGCTCCTTGGGGTTGCGGATGGGATGTCTTGTTTCGACGGCGGAAGTATGGGCAGCAAATGCCTCCGCAGCGTTTCCGTCAAGCCATTATTCGGCCCGAATTCACGGGGACGGTTGCCACGCCGGCGGGACGTCAGTCCGGTTGCGATATTCCAAGCGCCTCAAGGAACGCGAGCAGGTCCAATCCCGCCTGGTTGTCCAGCGATGCGCCGGATTCCCTGACGAAGTGATCGATGGCCTCCCGAAGGTTTGTGGAGCGTCCGTCATGGAAGAACGCGTCGCGCTGGCTGACGCCGATCAGGGAAGGTGGATTGAAGGCGCTGTTTCCCGCCTCGTCCGACAGGCCGACAGCATAGGTCTTCGGCATCGTGAATCGGGGAGGGGGATGGCATCGATTGCAGCGCAGTTGTTCGAAGACGAGGCGTCCCCGGGCGACAGGTTCCCCGATTGCGTCCCGGGCCTCGGCGAGCGCGGGTGGTGGGCGCAGGGATTTCACGTAGGCGGTCAGCGCATGAACCTGTTCATCCGAAGGCGGGAGCCCGCGCATCGTCGTTGCGATGGATTTCCGGATTTGCTCTTCGAGCGTCGCGACGACGCCGGTCCATCCGAAGGGTTCGGTGCCATCGATGCCGAGAAGGGACAACACCCTTTTGGGAGCGCCGTAGGATCCGTCGCCCAGGGTATCGGCGAGGAGATGGTTGCTGTGGCCGTCGGTGTGGCAACTGTGACAACTCATCCAGCCGTCGTGCGAGAGCCGGGCGTCATGGAACAGGCGTTCGCCAAGGTCGATGGGGCCGGGTTCCGGTCGGGGGCCGAGAGGGATTTCCGCGTCCACTGTGCCGCCAAGGGTGTCCACGACGGTTATGGAATCGGAGAACGAGTTGACGACGAGACTGTGCCCGGAGCGGGGATCCGCTGTGATGGTTGTGGGGCGGTTGCCCACGCGCAGGCGGTTGAACCGGACCTGCCCCGGTGATTTCCAGGCGATCTCATCGACTCCCGCGAGGGCGACCATGACGGTTCCATCGGGCATCAAAGCCAGGCCGGCGGGATCGCCAGCGCCGCGCCCGGGCTGTCCGAGAAAGAACAAATCACTGCCGAGCAGGGGATCCGCGGCCGGGTCCAGGAGGGCATCGATCCGGAGGACTCGAACCACATTGGCCATGAGGATGCCCCAGTGGATATCCTCGCGAAGTGTCGTGGCGGAGGGGCGCAGGATTTGATGGGCAAGCCACAGGGATCGTCCGTCGGGAGTAAGCGCGAGGCCGCGAATGTTGTGGGCGGGGAGTTGAATGGCGCGTTCCAGTTCGCCCCGTTCGGGGTTCACCACGGCCATGTTTCCGCCAAAGGAGTCCATGAGCAGTAACTTGCGTTCCCGTTTGAGGAACACGGTCAGGCGTGGCGCAAAAGGAAGATCGATCACCTTCTCAAGCCGCAGGGATGGAGGTTCGGAGTTCAGATTCAAGTCAACGACGCTCAGACGTCGTGACCAAAGCGAGGCCACAAAGCAGCGTCCGCCGTCCGGCGATACGCAAACCGACACAGGATGGGAGGCGACCTTCAAGCCCGCGACCTTCCATACCCGGGTGTCACTCGATGCGAGCAACACAAGTTCGTGGGCTGCGGTGGATGTCGCGAGAAGATGGTGGCCATCGGGAAGCAGGGTGACATGGGAAGTGCCGGCGCCTGAAGGGAACTCGTCAACCACTGAGCGGCTCCGCAGATCGACCATGGAAACGGTGCCGCTCCGTTCGTTGGCGGTGAAGGCCCGGTTCGCGTCGGGACGGAGAGCGAGGGAGACCGGATGGCGGAGGGCGGGACGCGATTGCGGAGGATGCTTGATGTCCGCCGAGTGGGACATGAAAGCGGACCCCAACAGCGCGGCGAGGCACATTTGAAGCGTTCCCGGCCACGCGGAGGTCAGTTTCATGCCTGTTGTCATCGCGGTCCGGCTAAGTTTCGACGCGTGGAGCTACGAACGGCTGTTTACGGTTGCGCCGTCGAACCGTTCCTTTCTCCACCCGACACGAGGTAGGCGAGGAGATCGAGGAGTTCATCCTCGTTCAAGGGATTGAGCAGGCCGGAGGGCATGGTGGATACGGGTTCCCGCCTTTCCCGCCGGATCGAGGCATTCTCCACCGCAATGGATTCGGTGGGCTTCATCAGGTTCGGCGCGATGCGCGTCGTCGTCGTATCACGCGAGACGATCCGACCGGACAACGTCGAACCATTGTCGAGATCCAACGTGGTGACCTGATACTGATCCGAAATCGCGCGGCTCGGATGGAGCGTGGCATCGAGAATGTCACGCGCCGTGAATCGCTGACCGATGGACGACAGATCCGGCCCGATGGCGCCGCCTTCGCCGTTGAAGCGATGGCACACGACACAGCCGGCGGCCGAATACATCGTGCGTCCGTTGAGCAGGTCGCGACCCTCCAGTCCCTGGCGCACCAGTTCCAGCGCCGCCTCTAGGCCTAGGCTCCAGTCACGGCCGGGACCAGAGGGCGTGGGCAAACCATCGGCGAGCCCTGGCACGGGGGCCGCTGGTATCGATTCAAATCGTTCGCGTTGATCCTCCGGCACCTGGTCCAGCGCAATTCCCCGAATGCGGTTCCAGAACTCGTTGTATTGATGCCCGCCCCTGGAATGCTTCATCGCATCCGCAATCAATTCCAAGTAGCGGCGGCGCTGGTCCACCGACCAGCCGTCATCGAGCCACAACAGCATTTGCGCATGATGCATCCGCTCGAGTCGAGGCGCGGATTCGATCATGTCGCGAACGGCGGCGCCGTACTTCGGGTTTCGCACGAAATAGCCGGAGCCAAGCGGCGGACGCCCGCCGGTGTCGGAGGCCATCAGATCGAGCAGCGGATCGATGATGGAAGTGTCGCCGACGTACCAGAGGAGTCGGGACAACTCGCGTTTGACCAGGCGATCCGCGCGCGGGAACAGGGGCCGCAGAGCCGTTCGCACCGAGCGGCGGTGCGCTTCGATGGCATCGCCGCCCCGGGCCAGGGCGAGTTCGACGACGCGCAAGGCGCGCAACTGGCGCTCGGGCGGAA
>DATKEE010000334.1:0-2964 GCA_035544555.1 Candidatus Methylomirabilota bacterium | reverse complement strand
GTCCCCACGGTCGGTGCTTGAACCCGCAAAGGGGAGGTCGGCATACACCATATAGATGCGGCCATTGACGGGATTGACCGCGGCCCGTGGATTCGCATTGTTTACGAAATAGTCCTCTGCCGTGGCTGAATTGGAACGCTTAAGATTTCCGCCGCCGTTGCGATTGACCGAGTAGAGGTCCTGACTGTCGGGGTGCGCGGCAATGGTTACCGGAGTGGCCCAGGCAGTATCCGCAGGCTTCCGCCATGTGTATTTTAGGGTGATCTGCCAAACCTGCGGCGGCCCAAAATCGATGAGCGTGCGGACGAGGTAAAAAATGTAAACTGTGCCATTGGGTGCCACGACCACTTCGGCGCCATGTCCACTGACGCTCAGCAGTTCCGGGTCGCTCCAGTCGGCGCCTCCGTCGGTGGACAAGGTCGCAAATGTGCCCGGCGTTCCACTAATGAAGCCCGTGCCGGCGACATAAATGTGGCCGTAATTGGGCGTGTTCTGGAAGTTGTTGATGGCGATCATCGGCTTGTCGGCCTGCGTCACGCCGGAAGGCACGTTGCTATGCGCGGGGGAAAAGTCCTGGCCGTTATTGATCGATTTCCACAACCGGAATCCGTTGTAGGTGCCCGATTCGCGGGAGGGGTTGCACAACAGGTAAATCGTTCCGCTCTGGACATCGCGCGCCATCACCGGATCACCGACGTCGCCCTCCAAAGTGCTGGAGGGAACCGTAGGAGGAATGGCACCGTTGTCGGTGAACGTCACGCCCCCGTCGGTCGAAACCGCCCAGCCCGTGGAACGCGGGGCGGTGATCTCCGGAAAGTTAAATGCGCCCAAGCTGTACGCGCTGAGGTGGGTGTCCCAGAACGCTGCGACAATCGTGCTGGAATCGACCACCACAAAGCTGCACTCCGACTGACTGTTCTTGTTCGGGTCGCCGGAAGCGTTGTCCTGGGCCGGGTCGTTGACGCGGGCAATCGAGACCACGCCGCAATCCTCGGTCATGGAACCGTAGCAGGACTGGGACGGGCAATAGATCGGCGTGGTCACCGTGCATTTCTTGACGTTGTCGAGATACAGGGCCGCGTCCTCAAGGTTCGCATACACGCCCGTGTCCGTGTATTCCACCAGCGACGATTGCAGGGTGTGGGTAACGTACACGCCGGGATTCACGTCGTATTGAATGCCCCTCTGCGCCCAGCGGATGCGGGCGTTCTGGATCGTTGTGTTGAAGTCCACATAGTAGAGCCAGATCGCCTGCGCGGCCTTGTGCGACGTTGGATCGCCGTCGCTGTCGGCCTCGTTGGGGACTCCCATGATCGGCTCGCCGAAATTGCTGTCGTTGCGTGACGTGAACACGGCCTTCGGTTCCGAGGCCGGGAAGTTGACCGGGCCGTAAAGCAGCAGGTAACTGTTGTGCTTGAACTTGACGCAGCAATTGGGCTCGAACGTGACGGAACTGCCGGTGTAGTAGCTGGTCTTGATGTAGTAGGTCTCATTCGCGAGGAACGTCGTCGGCTGGTCGTCATCGGGGATGATGACGAAGTCCAGGACATAACCCTTCGGCTCGTAGTCGAGTTGCGCCAACTGCAGCGGTCTGGCCTCGGAGCGTGTCCTGGGCCGCTCCGGCCAAACCCGGGCGACCGCCGTCTCCTCCCGGGAAGCCGGTATGGCGCGCGCTTCCTCTGTCACCGGCAACGCGTTCAGGTGCGGTTGTGCGTCGAGCCAGCCGATGGACTCGATGAGGAACGTCCTTCCATCCGGCAGTGGGTGCCACTGCTTCAGCACCGGACGACTCTCCTCGGATGCATCCAGCCCGCCCACGGTCCATCCGGCCCCTTCATTCACCGGGAACGCCTTGCCCATCACCATGGCCAAGCGCCCAAAGTGGATGACCACATCATCATCGAGTTCCGCCGCGGCGGCTCCCCGGACCGTTTGCTGCCGGATGGTTGCTTCCGGCGCCTCCACCACTTCGGTGAGGACCTCGATCCGCGTGGTTTCAGGGTTCATGCCCTCGGGGAGCCGGGGCTGCTCAAGCAGAACAATGTCCTGGCTGAAATAATTGTGTTTCCACACCAGCAGTACATCGGCCTTCAGGCCGTCGAAAGCGTCCCGATACACCAGGCGGTTTGGAGGAATCAATTCGCCGGGAGCCAATTCCTTGACTGCCGCGACGACCTGGCTCCTGCCCGTGGCGAGATCGGTTAATTGAATGGCCCGCACGCCGCCGCGCAGACGTTTGCCATCGGAACTCAGAATATCAAACACCGCGGGAACGTTGAGGTCCGGGCTGAAGACCGCCTGGTTGGGGCCCCGTCGCGCGATGGCTCCGTCGGGAAACACTTCGATCAGGTCCTCGCTCTCCTTCCATTGGCCGTCTTCGAAGTAATGGAGGCCATTCTCGAGCACGGTGAAGCGGTTGGTGTGAAGGGTGAGCAGGCCGGTGGAGCTGATGCGGGAGGTGATCCGCTCATAGATGGCGAAGTCCTGACCGCGTTCCGTTACCTGATAGCCTTGATCAACGGCGGACTGAACCGTGGACGGAGCGACGGTCAGGAACAGCAGGCAGCAGCCGGTGAAAATGGCGGCTCGATGGAGAATGGATCGATGGACGGGCGGGTGGGACGCGGTACGGCGTACCCCCCCCCCGTTCCAAGTGATGCGCGGACGATTTCATGTTTGGCTCCCTGGTTGACGGTTGACTCGGCAACAATACCTCGGGAGAAGGCGGTGCGGCGTGAAGCCTTTTCCTGAGGATGACGATTTTTTAGCACGGGTGGGTGACCAGGTCAAATGGCTATTCTGTTCCAGATCCATCTGTCCATCTGGCACTGGAGCGGAGTGGATTCGCCGCTTTGCGAGCGGGTGGGGAGGTGGTGCGCTGGATGAACGCCCGTCCGGCATATGAAAGCGGCAGAGGGCTGGCGCCCACAACCGCACTCCAAGACGCTGGCGCGAGGTTCGGGA
>DATKEE010000333.1:0-3487 GCA_035544555.1 Candidatus Methylomirabilota bacterium | reverse complement strand
TCGATCCCATTACGATCCGCGACTTTTACAGTTTCGAAGCGTTTTTCGCCGACCTGAAGGAGAAGGGGTTCTATGCGGGCGGCAACAAAAACGATGAGTGGGGGCCGAAGCTGCAACTGCCGGACGAGGAGCAGGCGGAGGAGATGGCGGGACTCACCAGCCGAATTGCCCGGTTGGAAATCACGCTGGATACGCACACGGAGGAACTGGCGGCTGCCCAGGCTGAATGGGAGGAACGGATGCGGGCCGCCGCGACGGATGGCCTGCTCGCCTGGCGGCCGCTCGAAGCGAATTCTGTCACCGCCACCAACGGAACAACCCTGACCCCACAGGCTGACTTCTCGGTGCTCGCCAGCGGTGAAAACCCTGACACCGAAGTGTATGAGGCAGGGCTGGAAACCGACCTTGAAACAATCACCGCGTTCCGGCTGGAAGCGTTGACCCATCCGACGATGGACAAAAAGAGCCTCTCTCGGGGTGGCGGAAACTTCGTGCTCTCGGGTTTCGAGGTGCTGGTCCGGTCCGGGGATGGTGAGGAGTTCCGCCCGGTGCCCATCGCCCGGGCGGTGGCGGATTTCGAGCAGAATGGCTGGCCGGTCGCCGCGGCGCTGGATGATGATCCCAAGACCGGTTGGGCGGTGAACGGCCAGGACAAGAAGGAGAACCGCCAGGCCGTGTTCACCCTCGAGGAACCGCTCGACGGCGCGAGAGAAAAGGAACTGTTGGTGCGCCTGCGGCATGAGTCGGAAGAGAAACGGCATCACATCGGGCGATTCCGGCTTTCGACCATTTCGCTCGACCGCCCGACGCCGGGTGAGTTTGGCGTGCCGGAAGACGTGGTCGTGACGCTGGGCATTCCCGGTGAGGAGAGAGACGGGAAACAGGCGGAGGAAATCGCGGCGCATTACCGGAGCATTGCGCCGACGCTGGATCCGGCGCGCGAGGAACTCGCCTCGCGAAGGGAGCGGCGGGATCAATTGAACAATGAGATTCCGACCACGCTGGTTTCCGAATCGGTCGAGCCGCGCGCGATCCGGGTGCTGCCGCGCGGAAACTGGATGGACGATTCCGGGGAAGCGGTGGAGCCGGCGGTTCCGGAGTTTTTGGGGAACGGGGAGACACCCGACCGGCGATTGACGCGGTTGGATCTGGCGGAATGGCTGGTGTCCCCGGAGAATCCGCTCACCGCGCGGGTGTTTGTGAACCGGCTGTGGAAGAACTTCTACGGCACAGGAATTTCGAGGGTGCTGGATGATCTGGGATCGCAGGGTGAATGGCCGAGCCATCCGGAATTGCTGGACTGGCTGGCCGTCGAGTTTCGCGAGAGCGGATGGGACATGAAGCACATGGCGCGGCTGATGGTGATGTCCCGGACCTACCGGCAGTCGTCCCTGGCCACGGAGGAATTGCGGGCGCGCGATCCGTTCAACCGGCTGCTGGCGCGGCAATCGCGGTTCCGGCTTCCGGCGGAGATGATCCGCGACAACGCGCTGGCCGTGAGCGATCTGCTGGTGCCGGAGGTGGGCGGCGCCAGTGTGAAGCCCTATCAGCCGGTGGGCTATTACGCGCAGTTGAACTTTCCGAAACGCGAATACGAGGCCGACGAAGGGCCGGATCAATACCGGCGCGGCGTTTACACGCACTGGCAAAGGACGTTTCTGCATCCGATGCTGGTGGCGTTCGACGCGCCGAGCCGCGAGGAATGCACGGCGGAGCGGCCGCGGTCGAACACGCCATTGCAGGCCCTGACGCTGCTGAACGATCCCACCTACGTGGAGGCCGCGCGCGCGCTGGCGGAACGAGTGATCGAGGAGGGAGGCCGGACCGCGGAGGCGCGCGTGCGATACGCCTATCAGGTGGCGTTGTCCCGGGAACCGGACGCGGAGGAGATGGATTGGCTGACAACACTCTGCCGGAAGCATTTCGAGGAGTACCGGGACGACCGGGAAGCGGCGGAGGAGCTGATCAAGGTGGGGCAGAAGCCGGTGCCCGATCATCATGATCCGGCCGAACTCGCGGCGTGGACCTCCGTCGCGCGCGTCCTGTTGAACCTGCACGAAACCATGGTGAGATTCTGATGAACCCGGTCGAACAATGGAACCTTCGGCTCACGCGGCGCGCGTTCTTGCGTCGCACCACCACCGGCATCGGCGCGCTGGCGTTGACGTCGCTGCTGAATCCGTTGGCCCGATTGAGTGGCTACGCGGGCAGTGTGGACGCGGACAAGTGGACGGGGGTGGTGAACCCGCTGCATTTTCCCGCCCGGGCGCGGCGCGTGATTTTCCTTTGCATGGCGGGAGGGCCGTCGCACCTCGAGACTTTCGATTACAAGCCGAGGCTGGCCGAACTCGATGGCAAGGCGATGCCGGAGTCGGTGACGCAAGGGCAGCCGATCGCGCAATTGCAGGGCCGCGAGTTGAAGATTCTCGCGCCTCAATATCCATTCAGGAAGTGGGGCGAATCCGGCCAGGAAATCAGCGATCAGTTTCCGCACATCGGAGCCATTGCCGACGATCTCTGCATCCTCCGCTCGCTGCACACCGAACAGATCAATCACGATCCGGCGCACACGTTCATGAACACGGGGACGGCGATCCCGGGGCGGCCGAGCATGGGGTCGTGGCTGCTTTACGGGCTTGGGAGCGAGACGGAGGATCTGCCGGGGTTTGTGGTGTTGACGTCGTCGGGCGGCGGGCAGGATCAACCGATTGCCGCCCGCCAATGGCACAGCGGGTTGTTGCCGGGACGGTTTCAAGGCGTGCATTTCCAGTCGAAGGGCGATCCGGTGCATTACATTCGCCGACCGGCCGGGGTGAGCGGATCGAGGCAGCGGGATGTGATTGACGCGGTCAACGCGTTGAACACGCGGCAGGGCGAGTTGATTGATGATCCGGAGATCGCCACGCGCGTCGCGCAGTATGAACTGGCGTTCAAGATGCAGGCGAGCGTGCCGGGGTTGATGGACATTTCCAATGAGCCGAAAAGCATTCTCGACATGTATGGCACGGACGGGGCGGACGGCAGCTTTGCGCAGAACTGTCTGATGGCGCGCCGGCTGGCGGAGCGGGGCGTGAGGTTCATCCAGCTTTATCACCGCGGCTGGGACCATCACAACGAGATCAAGAAGGGCATCGAAAAGACGGCGAAGCTGGTGGACCAGCCGTCGGCGGCGCTGGTGAAGGATCTGAAGCAGCGGGTGATGCTGGAGGACACGCTGGTGATCTGGGGCGGGGAATTTGGACGCACACCGATGGCGCAGGGCGATGGACGGGATCATCACATCCGGGGATTCTCGATCTGGATGGCGGGCGCGGGGGTGAAGGGGGGCATGGCGTACGGGGAGACGGATGACCTGGGCTATCACGCGGTGAAGGATCCGGTGCACGTCCACGACCTGCACGCGACGATGCTGCATCTGCTGGGGATCGATCACGAGCGCCTGACCTACCGGTTCCAAGGCCGGGACTTCCGCCTGACCGATGTTCAC
>DATKEE010000332.1:0-2681 GCA_035544555.1 Candidatus Methylomirabilota bacterium | reverse complement strand
TGTTGCGGAGCAGCAAGGGAGGAGGCCCAAGGCGGTTTCGGACATGCGCGAAGTTTTCGACGACCGCGCTGTCGACACCGTCTCGATCGCTACGCCCAATCACTGGCACGCGCTGGCTGCTATTTGGGCGATGCAGGCCGGCAAGGACGTCTATGTCGAAAAACCCGTCTCCCACAACGTCTGGGAGGGCCGGCAGATCGTCGAAGCCGCCCGCAAATACAACCGCATCGTCCAGACCGGAACCCAGTGCCGCTCCAACCTCGGCGAACCCATCCAATACGTCCACGACGGCAAACTCGGAAAAATAAAACTCGCCCGCGGCCTCTGCTACAAACCCCGCCGCAGCATCGGCGACGTCCAAAGCCCCCAGCCCGTTCCCGATTCCGTGGACTACGATCTCTGGATCGGCCCCGCCGAGAAACTCCCGCTCATGCGCGAACGCCTCCACTACGACTGGCACTGGGTCTGGAACACAGGCAACGGCGACGTCGGCAATCAGGGCATCCACCAGATGGACATCGCCCGCTGGGCCCTCAACGTCGATCACCTCTCCCCCCGCGTGCTCAGTGTCGGCGGCCGGCTCGGTTACACGGACGACGGCGAAACCCCGAACACCCAGTTCGTCTGCCATGATTACGACGTCGCGCCCCTGATCTTCGAAGTCCGCGGCCTCGACACCGACGCCTACAAGGGCGCCAAAATCGGCGTCATCATCGAGGGCGAACACGGCACCATGGTCATCGACAGCTACACCCACGCCGCCGTCTTCGACCACGACAACAAACAGGTCGTCGAGTTCAGGCACAGCTCCAGTCACCACGCCAACTTCATCAACGCCGTCCGCAGTCGCAAACCCTCCGACCTCACCGCGGATATCATTGAAGGCCATCTCTCCAGCGCCCTCTGTCACTGCGGCAACATCTCCCACCTCGTCGGCAGCGATCAATCCCCCGACGCCATCCGCGAGGCGCTGAAGAGCGACAACGAGGCGATGGAAACCTACGAGCGCATGGCCGAACACCTCGCCGCCAACAAGGTGGACCTCAAGAAAACGCCGCTCACACTCGGCGCCGTTCTCAAGATGGATCCCAAAACCGAACGGTTCATCGGCAATGACAAGGCCAACGCCCTCCTGAGCCGGAACTATCGCAAGCCGTTCGTCGTCCCCGCCAAAGTCTGACCCGGCCCTTCACGGCGCGGGAGGGAATCCAACCCCCTCCCGCGCCGAATCTTTTTCGTCCACCCGCATCCGTCCCCGTCATTCCGATGAAACTTCATACCTCCCTTTCCGCCGTTGCCGCCCTGGTGCTCGTTTCCATCAACGAGGCCCTGCCAGCCCCGCCGGAGGCCCCGGCTGATTACCGCCTCCTCTACGAACAAAACTTCGACGACGCCGACGCCCTCCAGGATTTCGTCATGACCGATCCGCGCGCCTGGCGCATCGCCTCCGACGGCGACAACCGTTCCCTCGAACTTTTCACACAAAGCGATTACCGGCCGCCCCACCGTTCCCCCCTCAACATCGCGCTCATCGCCAACAAGGTGTTCGGCGACTTCATCCTCGAAGTCGATCTTCTCTCCACCAAGGAACCCTACGGCCACCAGGACATGTGCCTCTTCTTCGGTTTCCAGAATCCCGCGAACTTCTACTACAACCACATCGCCGTCTCCGCCGATCCCCACGCCCACAACATCTTTCTCGTCAAGGACGCCCCGCGCACCGCCATCGCCAAAAAGACCACCGACGGCATCACCTGGGGCGTCAACCGGTGGCACAAGGTCAAACTCCAGCGCGACACCGCCAGCGGCACCATCAAGGTCTGGTTCAACGACATGTCCGAACCCCTCATGCTCGCCGAGGACAAGAATTTCTCCTCCGGCTACATCGGCTTCGGCACCTTCGACGACACCGGCAAAATCGACAATATCCGCATCTGGGGCCCGGACGTTGAAGAGAAAAAAACCGACTTCTTCACCCCACCCGGGCGTTGACAACGCGGCCCAGTCCGATAGTGTCTCCCGCTCTTGAATCGTTAATCCCGGAATCCGACCATGCCGAACACCAAATCCGCCGAACGCCGCACGCGCAGCAATGCCCGCAAGGAAACGCGCAACCGAGGTGTCAAGAGCCGCATCAAGACGTTGACCAGCAGGTACACCCGCCTGGCCCAGGAGGGTAAAAAGTCCGAAGCCTCCGAAGCGCTCCGCGCCGTCAGTTCGGCCCTCGACAAGGCCGCCAAAACAGGCGTGCTCCACTCCTCAACCGCCAGCCGCAAAAAGTCCCGCCTCGCCGTCCGCTTGAACTCCCTCAATTGATTCCCTGTCCGGCCACGACCCGCCTCACCCTCCCTCCAGCGGCCGGATCCAATACTCCGCTACAATCAGGTCCTGCGGAATCACCTCAATCTCGAACGGCCCTCCGTCCGCCGGTAATCGCCAGCTCACCTGCCGAAATTCCCGATTCCCCATCAGGCTCCGTGACCCCCGACCCACTTCGTGCCACTCCCCCTGCTTGTCCCTCGCCCACACAAGAAAGTGGCTCCCCGGCGTCCCTTCCTTCAACACCAGAATCAGCGAGCTGTCGGGATTCGTGAATTGTCCGGACCACGCCCCCGTCCCTGTCCCCAAATTGATGGTCGAACCGCGTACCCACCCATCCTCAAACTCCACCGCCGACTGCA
>DATKEE010000331.1:0-11097 GCA_035544555.1 Candidatus Methylomirabilota bacterium | reverse complement strand
ATTCAGGTCGGCGTGGGTGGCTGGGCGGAAACCTTCGCGGGCAGGATTCGTGACCGGCGCGAATCACTGGGCCTCTATCTCGAAGGCCAGATCCGGCTTCCCAACGACCGGAACGAGGTCGAACGTTTCGAGCGCGACGTGCGCCAGGCGAAGGAAGCCGGGGCCACCGTCCTCCGGACGGTCATGCTTTCCGGCCGTCGATACGAAACCTTCCAATCGCTGGAATCGTTTCGCGAGTTCCGGCGCGACCGCGAAGCCTCCCTCAAACTCGCGGAGCCCGTCGCGCGCCGCCATCGGGTTCAACTCGCGGTGGAAAACCACAAGGACTGGCGCGTCCCAGAACTGCTTGAAATCCTCCGTGCCATCAGCAGCGAACACGTCGGCGTCTGCGTCGATACGGGCAACAGCATTTCCCTGCTGGAGGAACCGCACGAAGTCGTCGAAGCCTACATGCCCTGGGCGATGACCACCCATTTCAAGGACATGGCTGTCCAGGAATACGAGGAGGGCTTCCTGTTGGCCGAAGTTCCGCTTGGAAAGGGGTTTCTTGACCTGCGGCGCATCCTCGGAACTCTCCGCAAGACGCATCCATCAATCCGTTTGAATCTCGAGATGATCACGCGCGACCCGTTGAAAGTGCCCGGCTTGGATCCACGATACTGGGCCACCTTTCCCAACCTGCCGGGACATCATCTGGCCGCCACCCTCGCCATGGTTCGCAAACATCAAACGGATCGTCCCCTCCCCCGCGTCACCGGGCTCAGCCCGGGCGAACGGCTGGCCTTCGAGGAGCGGAACGTGCGCGAAAGCTTCGAGTTCGGCCGCGAGCACCTCGGTCTTTGACGCGCCTTCGGCTCCGCTGAACCACATCCTGAGAGCGTTGGAAACAAGATTCATCGAATCCAGCCACCGGGATGCCTCTGGCACCTGCTGTGCTCGAATCAACACTGCCTGCGCAGTTGTTCCAGTGAGAACAGGCAGGCTTTTTCATAGTCAACGAAGGGCGGTGGTCCTCAAACCGCCCTTCGTTTCTTTTTCAGGGATAAAGCGTCCACGCCATCGAGGCAATCCCGCACCATCCTGGCAAGAGCCGGGGGTGGATAGGGCTTCTGCAGGAAGAACAACCCGGGTTGCAGTCCGAAATCCTTGTCCACCACGTCCACGCTGTAGCCGCTGGTGAAAATCACCTTGAGCCGCGGTTGCCGGGCTCTCAACGTCTCCGCCAGCTCCCTCCCGCTCATGTTGCCCGGCATCACCATGTCGGTGAGCAGCAACTGAATCTCCTTCCGGTTCTCCTCCCAGACTCGCAGGGCTTCGGGGCCGGAACCGGCCTCGATCACCCGGTAGCCGTAACGTTGCAGCACCTCGCGGACAAGTCCGCGCAACTCGTCCTCATCCTCCACCACCAGCACCAGCTCCCGTCCTCCGACCACATCATCCGCGGCTTGCTTCACCCCGGCGACGGAGGAACTGGAGGAAGCCGGCAATCCCGGGAGGAATACCTTGAAGGTCGTGCCCTCCCCCACCCGGCTGAACACATCGATCCAACCCTTGTGCTGTTTGACGATGCCGTAGATCGTCGCCAGACCGAGACCCGTCCCCTTGCCAATCTCCTTCGTGGTGAAGAAGGGCTCGAAGATGCGGGGCAGCACGTCGGGCGGAATGCCGCCCCCTGTGTCGGTGACCTGCAGGCAGACGTAGGTGCCGGGTTGCGCTTCGATATTCTGCTTCGTGGTCCGCGAGTCCATCTCGGTTGTCAGCGTGCTGATATGCAGCGCGCCACCCCGTGGCATGGCATCCCGCGCGTTCACCGCGAGGTTCATCACGATCTGCTCGACCATGCCCGAATCCGCGTGAATCAACGGCAGTTTCGGCGCGTAATTGAAGTGCAGACTCACGTCTTCGCCAAGAATGCGGCGCAGCAACCGGGCGAGATTGGCGGTCACCTCGTTCAAGTTCAGTTCGCGCGGCTGCATGACCTGCTTGCGACTGAACATCAACAATTGCCGCGTCAAATTGGCCGCGCGCTCCGCCGCCCCGCCGATCTGCCTGAGGGAATCGCCCATGGGCGCCTGCAAATTCGCCTCGGTCATCAGCAGACTGGTGTAACCCTGGATGATCGTCAGCAAATTGTTGAAATCATGCGCGACTCCGGAGGCAAGCTGGCCGATCGATTCCAACTTCTGCGATTGCCGAAGTTGAGCCTCGAGCGTCATCCGCTCCGTCATGTCCTCCGCGTAGCAGTGGACCACCCGGCTCGCCCGGATGGGAAAAAACGACCAGGAAATGATCCGTTCGCCAATCGTGGTTTCCCGGCGCAACTCGCTTCGCCCGCTCGCCAGACATTCCAGCACGAGGATCGCCGCGTCCGGAGGAAGGATTTCCACCGGATGCCTCCGCCCCAGGGACTGCGCCATCCGCTCCGCCGCCTGATTGGAATAAGTCAGCGAACCGTCGTCTCCAAATTCCAATACGGGATTTGGATTCATCCGCGGAAACGCGGCCAGTTTCTCAATTTCAGCCGCCGCCCGCTGCCGCTCGCCCACCTCCCGCGCGTTCAACACCACCGCCGCATCCCCCGCCCGATCCGGAAAACTCTTGCCGATTGCCTCCAACATGCACCAACTGCCGTTCCGGTGTCGAAAGAGCAACTGGATCGTCGGGGCATAATCCGGCTCGGACGCCGCGAGTCGCACCGCCTCCCCCACCGCGCCGCGATGGTCCGGGTGCACCCACTCGAGCCAGTTCCGTCCCACCAATTCCTCCGGCGCGTATCCCAGCGCCTTCCTTACGGAGGGACTGGCAAACCGGATCATCCCGTCCGCCCCAAGCACCGTGATGATGTCCAGCGCATTCTCAATCAATCCTCGGAAATACTCCTCGCTCCGGCGCAGGGCCGTGAGCGCCCGATTCTTTTCCGCCTCCGCCGCGCGCTTGGCCACCACGTTCAGCACAGCCGCGGGCAACCGCTTCAAACTGGACTTCAAAATGTAATCATCCACGCCCTTCCTCATGCAGTCCACCGCCACCTGCTCCGATTGCGATCCGGTCACCAGCAGAAAGGGAATCTCAGGATCCCTCGCCCGCACCAACTCCAGCGCTGTCATGGCGTCGAAACCCGGAAGGCTGAAATCCGAAATGATGATGCCGGGACTGAACTCCTCAAGCGCCTTCAGGAATGTCTCACGGTCGGAAACACAACGCGCGCAAAACTTGATGCCCGCCGCCTTCAGTTCGCGCTCCACCAATTCGGCGTCGCTCGCCACATCTTCAACGATAAGTACTCGGAGGGGTGACATCAGAAAATTCAGGTTTTAAGACGCGGCCGGCGTAGCATGAATTCAACTCCCTCAGGTCACCCCCTGACGGGATTTCTTTCGGGGCCTCCGCTGTTGCGGTCACTCCGACAGCCGGCCAGCCTTGCCCATATATAAAACCATGGACCTCCCGGATTGCAATCCCGGGAGACTCTCTGGAGCCTCCCTCGCTTCCCAATAAGCCGCGATGGAACCTGTTGCGCCCGATCCGCTTCTCGAATTCTCCAGCCGGTTGCCAGGACCGATTGCCCCTCGAACAACCCTGTCCGCCGTCCTTGAACAACCTGGTGCAGGTCCACCGCTCCCTCGTCATTCGGGCGTGAAGTCGCCCGGTGGCTCGCCGCGACATGGACGGTATTTGTCCCACCCTCCGCGCTATCGTGATCGCCAATGAACCGGACAAAGCTCCCCATGAATGCCACCAACAACCCCTTCACGAGCCACGAACCCTGGTGGCACACGCTTCTCGGCACCGTGCTCTCCGCATTGAGTTTCGCCATCGGCTGGCTCTGTCTCTAATCAACCGCGCTACCCGGCCCGGTCTGACGTGGTGCCCGGCTCGCGCCTTATATCAGGCGGGCGCCGCTGCCGACGGAATCCGGAGTCATTCTTCAATGGACCCATCCGACGCGCCGCCCGATGCCTCAACCCGGCTCTGCAACTCACCCCGATGCAGACGCGTTCGCAGCGTCTGCCCCACCCGCGCCTGCCGGGCATCGCGCATCACCCGCCCGGAAGCCGCGTCGGTCGTGATCGAGTAACCCCGCGCCAGCACCTGTTCGGGCGAGAGCAACTGAAGCTTCTGTTCCAATCCGGTCAAACGCGACCTCATCCGTTCAAGACGCAAGGCGAGCCGGTCCGTGAGCCGCCTGCCGACATTCAGAACCAGATCCCTCCTGCGAACCAGCGAACGGGATGGCCGCACCGAAGCCAGCCGCTGCCGCAGGTTTTGCCACGCCCCCTCATGGCCGCGCACGCCATGCTTCATCGCCCGCCACAATCCCCCGTTCAAGTCGTCCAGCCTCTGGAACTGCTCGTCCAATCGGCGCCTCGGGTGCGCCCGCCCCATGCGCGCCGCCATCCCGGCAAGATCCTCCATGGCCTCCGCCAGCCGTCGCCGCACCCTCAGTCGCATCCGATCCGGCGCGTCCTCCACCATTCTCCGGCTGGCATACACGCCCTCCGTGATGATCTCCGCCGCCGCGCTCGGCGTCGCCGCCCGGATGTCCGCGACAAAATCGGAGATCGTAAAATCAATCTCGTGACCGACGGCCGAGACCACCGGGACGAGCGACTCATGAATGGCTCTTGCCACCCCCTCCTCATTGAAGGCCCAAAGGTCCTCCAGGCTTCCCCCGCCCCGCGTCACGAGTATCAGGTCCAGCCCGGCCCGCGATTCTCCCGCCATTTGCCGGGCCGCGCGCGCGAATTCGGAGTATTCGTTCAGCAGTCGAATCCCGTTCGCGATCTCCCCGCCCGACCCCTGTCCCTGAACACGGCACGAGACCAGCACCAGTTCCAGTCCGGGCTGGCGGCGGCGAATGACGTGAAGAATGTCACGGATCGCGGCACCGGTGGGCGAGGTCACCAAGCCGATCCGTTGCGGATAGCGTGGCAACGGGCGCTTGCGTTCCGCCGCAAACAGGCCCTCGGCGTTCAACTTCCGCTTCAACTGCTCGAACGCCGCCTGCAAGGCCCCGACCCCCTGCAGCTCCACCGCTGTCACCCGGAGTTGGTACTGGCCCCTCGGTTCGTAAACCGTCAACTCGCCCCGCAACACCACCTTCTGCCCGTCGGCGAGCAGATGCCGCGTGTCCCGCGCCCCGCTCCGGAACAACACACAGTTCAATTGCGCGCCCGCGTCCTTGAGCGTGAAATAACTGTGACCGGAACTCTGCGTTCGCAGATTCGTGATCTCACCGGTCACCCAGACCTGGCCGACCTCGCCCTCCAGCAACCGCTTGACCCGCCCGGTGAGTTCCGTCACCGATTCCACCCGCCGGAGTTCCTCGCGCGGAAACAGCTCGCCAAAATCCCACTGTGATTTTCCAGTTCTGCTCATCGGCTCTCCTCATCCCGTCCGCCCGTCCGGAGCCGGCCCCGGATCCGGCAGGGATTCCGATACCCGTTCAATCCGGATGGCCCGTCCCGAACCATCCTCCACTTCGATCAACGCCCCCTGCAAACGCACATCCCGTTTCGCCACGGCGAAGCGCTGCGGCATCGCCGTCAGAAATCGCTTCACCACCGGATCGATCTCCCGCCCGATCACGCTCTCTTGCGGGCCCGTGAACCCGCCATCGCAGAGGAATGCCGTCCCGCCCGGAAATATCCGCTCGTCCGCCGTCTGCACATGCGTGTGCGTCCCGATCACCGCGCTCACCGTGCCATCCAGCATGCGCGCCATCGCAATCTTTTCCGAAGTCGCCTCCGCGTGAAAATCCACCAGGATGATCCGAGTCCGCTCCCGCAATCGCTCCACCTCCGCCCGCGCCGCGAGAAAGGGGTTCTCCAGATCCGCCATGAAGGTTCGTCCCTGCAAATTCATCACGGCGAAATCCGGCGTTCCCGCCCGCTCAAACACCCGGCCACCCCGACCCGGCGTTCCCGGCGGATAATTCAGCGGCCGCAGAAATCGAACCTCCGATTCAAGCAACACCGCAACCTCCTTCTGATCCCACAAGTGATCCCCGCTCGTCAGAACATCCACTCCCGCGGCAAACAGTTCCTCCGCTGTTGACGGGGTGATCCCCGACCCTCCCGCCGCGTTCTCGCCGTTCGCAATCACCGCATCCACGTTCCAGCGCGCCCGCAGCACGGGCACCAGTTCCCGCACGGCACGCCGGCCCGGTTGCCCCACGACATCGGCAATGAACAGCAGCTTCACGTGGCGACACCCTAGCCGTTGCGCGGCGTTTTGAAATTTGAAATTTCAAGGCGGGAATTTCGAGGTTGCCTTTCGCCGGCACTTGCATTGTGGTTTCCCCATGACAACCCGATCCCTCACACGCCTGTGCCTTGCCTCGTTTGCTCTCCTGGTTGGCGGCGCGTTCCACGCTCCCGCCCACCCGCATACGGACGAAATGGCCGAGGCGGCCAAGCGCTTCCTGTCGGCCCTCAACGAGGAACAGTCCGCCAGGGCCGTCTTTCCCCTTGCCGATGACGAGCGCCTCAACTGGCATTTCGTCCCGAAGGACCGAAAGGGTCTGCCATGGAAGGAGATGACCCCGGCCCAGCAACAACTCGCCGTCGGACTCCTCGGATCCGGACTCAGCAATCGGGGTCTCCTCAAAACCACGACAATCATGAGCCTCGAACAGGTCCTCCGCGAACTGGAAAACCGCGCCCCCCACCGCGATCCCGGACTCTACTATGTGTCCATCTTCGGCAAACCCGAGTCCCACGCCACCTGGGGCTGGCGCTTCGAGGGCCATCACCTCTCGCTCAATTTCACCATCGTGGACGGTCACCACGTCGCCACCACCCCCTCCTTCCTGGGTGCCAATCCCGCCGAGGTCAGGGAAGGCCCCCGCAAGGGACTCCGCGCCCTGGGTCCCGAGGAGGATGCCGGACGCGCTCTCGTCAAAGCCCTCGATGCCAACCAGCAACGCGAAGCCATCATCTCGGACCGTGCCCCGCGGGATGTCATCACCGGCGCGGATCGCAAGGTCGAACCTCTCGCCTGGGAAGGCCTCCCCGCCTCCAAAATGTCCGCCCCCCAGATGAAACTGCTCTGGGAACTCATCGAGGAATACGTCCGCAGACATCGCCCCGAAATCGCCGACACCGACCTCGAAAAAATCCGGGAAGCCGGCGCCGAAAAGATTCATTTCGCCTGGGCGGGCAGCCTGGAACCCGGACAAGGCCATTATTACCGCGTTCAGGGTCCCACCTTCCTCCTTGAGTACGACAACACGCAAAACAACGCCAATCACATCCATGCCGTCTGGCGCGATTTCGAGAACGACTTCGGCATCGATCTCCTCCGGGAACATTACGACAAGGTGCCGCACGACGAGTAACGACAACCCCGTCCCGGATTCCCCCCAAACCCGCACCCCGCGATCCCGCACCGGTGCGCGCCGTGTTCCCGCGGCCCGGCCGGATGCGCCACTGACGGATTGCCCACCGAAATCCACCAGCACCCTCGCGCGGCCTCCCTCTCCCCTGACTTGATTGAATGAATTGACACCCATTGCTTCCACTTCCCGGTTCGAACCCACGGGCGCTCCCCCCTTCGAACCCGGTGATCGGATCACCCTCCGCATCGAGGATATCGCCTTCGGCGGCGAGGGGGTTGGACGCGTCGAGCAATTCGTCGTCTTCGTGCCTTTTGTCATTCCTAACGAAACGGTCGAGGTCGAAATCACCGGGATCAAACGAACCTTCGCGCGCGCGCGATTGCTGCGGGTGACCGGCTCTCCCGCTCATCGGGTCTCCCCGCCCTGCCGGTATTTTGGCGACTGCGGAGGTTGCCAGTACCAACACATCGACTACCCCGGGCAACTCGCGCTCAAACGCAAGCAGATCACCGATCTGCTTCAGCGCATCGGCGGCTTCCCGGACTCCGCCATCGATCCGGTGATCCCCTGCCCCTCGCCCTACCACTATCGAAACCGCATCATGATCCGCAGCCAGTGGGACAAGTTCAAACAGGGTCTAAACCTCGGTTTCATCCGTCACGACAATCGTCTGGTCGTGGACGTCGAGGAATGCCGGATCGCCGAACCGGCGTTGAACGAAGCCATCCGGCGTGTCCGCGACAACCCTCCTCCCAAGGGCGGGCTCAAAGTCATGCTCCGGATGACACCCGAAGACTGGGATGTTCCAAGGGATTCCTTCTTCCAGAACAATTTTCACCTCCTGCCCCGACTGGTCGAAACGGTGCGTGGAGCCGTCCGGGACGCCGGCTCTCAGCACCTCATCGACCTTTATTGCGGGGTCGGATTCTTCGCCTTGGAACTGGCGCCTTTCGTCCGGATCTTCGCGGGAGTGGAAGTGGACGCGGCGGCCATCCGCGCCGCCCGCAAGAATGCCGCGAGACGCGCGGCCACCAACGGAGAATTCATTCAAGGACGCTCCGAGGATATTCTCCCCGGTCTGCTCGACCGCTTTGACCCCGCGTTGACCACGCTCATCATGGATCCTCCCCGCACGGGTTGTCATCAGGACTCGTTGGAACTCCTGCGCGGAAGCCGGCCTTCCCAGATCCTCTACGTTTCCTGCCACCCGGCGACGCTTGCCCGAGACCTCAAATCCCTTTGCGCCGACGGCACCTACCATCTGGCCCGCGTCACCCCTCTCGACATGTTCCCTCAGACCCAACACGTCGAATGCGTCGCGGACCTGAGGCTGGTTCAGACTCCAATCCCGGCGCGTCCCTCGCATGTCGCGCAGCCTTGACACTCCAGTGTGCATCCGGCGTTTACAGCCTTCTGACGGGCCGCTCGCGGGCACGCTCGAACCAAACTAGCCTTGCCAACCTCATGCCCTTCGTTTCAACTGTGCCCACCGCATGACTACGGAACAAACGGTTCATCCTCCGAAGGACTTTATCCGGGCAAAACTCCCCTGGATCATCACGGGGGGCTTCCTCCTTCTCTACTTCTTCACCTTGAACCCCTGGCTGAGCCTCCAGAGCCTCCCCAGTGTCGCCAAAGCCGGAGGTTGGGACTGGCGCGAAGCCTTCAGTGGCCCCTTGTTCTACCTGATCACACTCCCGGTCCGGCTCCTGCCCCTATCCTGGCATCCTCACGCCTTGAATGTCTTCTCCGTCATCTTCGCGGCGCTGACCCTCGGATTGCTCACGCGGTCGGTCAGCCTCCTGCCCCATGACCGCACCCGCGAGCAACGCCAGCGCGAACGCAGCGACTTTTCCCTTCTCACCCTGCCCACCGCGTGGCTGCCACCCCTCCTGGCCGCCATCGTCTTCGGCCTCCAACTCACCGTCTGGCAGCACGCCACCGTCGCCAGCGAGGAAATCCTGAACGTCCTCCTCTTCGCCTACATCATTCGCTGCCTCCTCGAATACCGCGTCGGCGAACGCGAGTCTTGGCTCTACCGCATGGCTTTTGTCTATGGGCTCGCCATCACGAACAACTTCGCCATGATCGGCTTCTTTCCCCTGTTCCTGGCCGCCCTGATCTGGATCCGGGGCCGGGCCTTCTTCAATTTCCGGTTCCTCGTCCGATCCTCCCTGCTCGGTGTCGCCGGCCTCTCGCTCTATCTGCTGCTGCCCCTGATCCATGCCGCGTCCGCCGATTCCGGCCTCTCATTCTTGGATGCCCTCCGGTCCAACTGGAATTTCCAGCGAATGGCGCTCAGCTTCGGGCTCTCCCAGCGCTTCCTCATCCTCATGGCCGCGCTCACTTCCATTCTGCCCATTTTCATCATCGGAATCCGCTGGCCCTCCTCCTTCGGCGACATCAGCGCCGCCGGCAGCATGCTCACGACCCTCATGTTCCGGGTCATCCACCTGATGTTTCTCGCCATCTGCCTCTACATTTTCTTCGACCCGCCCATCAGCGGCCGGGGCGTCGGTCTGCCCTACATGCCGATGCTCACGTTCTACTACCTCGCCGCCCTCGCCGTCGGCTATTTCAGCGGCTACGCGCTGCTCGTCTATGGCAAGCCCCCTGCAAAGGCCTGGCAACGTCCTTCCCCCGCCATCCAACTCCTCAACCACGCCGTGATCGGCCTGGTTTTCCTCTCCGCCATAGGCGTCATCGCCGGGCTCGCCTATCGCAATCTCCCGCGGCTGCGCGCCGAGAACAGCGACCTTCTCCGTCAATACACCGGGTTGATGCGCGATTCTCTTCCCGACACCCCTGCCATCATCCTCAGTGACAACCCCTACCAACTCTACCTGCTGCAAGCCGGGCTCGGCGGGGCGTCATCGCAAAATGACCACCTGCTGGTGGATACTTCCTCGCTTCAGAACCCCCACTATCAGCGGCATCTCCACTCCACCCGGCCGGAACGCTGGTCGGTGCCGCTTCAGGCCGCTCCCAACGCCACGCGCATCGAACAACTGATCGTCCTCACCAACATGATCGATCTCGCGGCATCCAACGACCTCTACTACCTCCATCCCAGCTTCGGATACTTCTTTGAATATTTCCGCCTCGAACCCCGCGGCGGGGTGTATCGCATGCGCACCTTCGAAACCAACAGCATCCTCGCGCCCCCGCCGGACCCCGCATTGATCGAGACCAATCAACAGTTCTGGGCCGCCGCACGCCAGCCCATGGAACTCACCCTATCCCACCTCGGTCTCGGATCCATCGATGCCGGCTGGCTCGGCACCAATTTCTCCCGCTCTCTGAACTTTTGGGGCGTTGAACTCCAGCGGGCAAACCGGCTCGAGGAGGCCGCAACCTGCTTCGAACTCGCCGGCCGGCTCAACACCAACAACGTCGTCGCGCACATCAATCGCGACTACAATGCCAACCTCCAGCGCGGTTCCACCGCCCCCATCAACCCCGACGCCTCCCTCGAAAACAAGTTCAGCCGCTTCCGAACCTGGGAGTCCGTCCTCGCCGTCAACGGACCCTTCGACGAACCCGATTTCTGTCTCGAACTGGGCAAGATCTTCGCCCGGGGCAACAATTACCGGCAGGCCCTCCAACAGTTCCATCGCGCGCTCGACCTCAAACCCGACAGCCTCGCCACCAAAATGTGGATCACCTTCACCTATTCCCGGGCGCAACGTCCCGACCAGGTCCTCGAATGGGTCGCAAACATCCGCGCGGCAAGCCATCGGGAACCCCTCAAACCTTCC
>DATKEE010000330.1:0-5755 GCA_035544555.1 Candidatus Methylomirabilota bacterium | reverse complement strand
GGGAGAGGGCCAGGGTGCACTGGTGGTGAATTAGGGACGACGGAAGAGCAACCGGGCGCTCATACTCATACTCATACTCTTACTTTTACTCCCCAAGCATCGTGGCCTTGGAGCAGGGAGTATGAGCAAGAGTATGAGTATGAGGAAGAGCCGGCGATGTGCTTAACTCAACGGCAGTGCACCCCGGCCCTCTCCCAATCGGTTCCGGGCTTCGCGGGGTATGAAGGATTGGGAGAGGGGGAACGAGGCGGACGTCCGGCGTGGTTCCGGCCGGGATCGCGTTCCACCGCATTCCTGACTTGCCGAGGGCGCGCAGAAGGCAGATGAGGCAAAGGAATGGAGGCAAAGGAATAAACGCAGTGGCGTGGGCGCAGAAGGGAACGAAGGTCCGCGTTCAAGCTCGCTCGAGCGGACGCGATGGTGGAATCGGAGATTGACCGACGTTGAGGCGGTTGTTAAGCACGCGGCTGACTCCCATGCAACCGGCGGCGCCTGACGTCATGATTGCGTTCACAATTCCATGAGCACCGGATGGCTCGCGATTCTTTCCGTTCTGCCGATCGTGGTGGTGGGCGTGTTGCTTGTCGGGCTGCGCTGGCCCGCAAGCCGGGCGATGCCGGTGTCGTATCTGGTGGCGGCGGGCCTGGCCTTGGGGATCTGGCAGGTGCCGGGGATGCAGATCGCGGCGGCGACGTTGAAGGGGTTGATCGTCGCGGTGACACTGCTCTACATCATTTTCGGGGCGATTCTCCTGCTCAACACGCTTCACGAAAGCGGCGGCATGAGGTCGATCCGGCGCGGATTCACGGACATCACTCCGGATCGCCGCATCCAGGTGATCATCATTGCATGGCTGTTCGGTTCGTTCATCGAAGGGTCGGCCGGGTTTGGGACACCGGCGGCCGTGGCGGTGCCGTTGCTGGTGGGGCTGGGTTTTCCCGGGATGGCTGCGGTGATGGCGGGAATGATCATCCAGAGCACGCCGGTGTCGTTTGGCGCGGCGGGCACGCCGATCCTGGTGGGGGTGAACCGTGGATTGGAGGATGAGACGGGGATGGTGGCGGGATTCGTGGCGGAGCAGGGGCTCGAATGGGGCGGGCTGTTGTCGCTGATCGCGGTGCGGGTGGCCTTGTTGCACGCGATCACAGGGACGCTGGTGCCGTTGATCCTGGTGGCGCTGATGACGCGGTTTTTCGGAAGGAACCGCTCGTTGGCGGAGGGGCTGGCGGTGTGGAGATTCGCCCTGTTCGCGGCGCTGGCGATGACGATTCCGTATTATCTGGCCGCGCGATTCCTGGGGCCCGAGTTTCCCTCGATCTGCGGCGGGTTGATCGGCCTGGCCGTCGTGGTGTGGGCGGCGAAACGGGGATTCCTGATTCCATCGAATGCCGACGCCTGGGAATTTGACCGGAGGGAGAACTGGGATCCGGAGTGGACCGGGAGCATTGAGATCAAGGATGAGGCGGGGGGGAACAGCACCGTGGGGATGGTGAGAGCGTGGCTGCCGTATATGCTGGTGGCCGTGCTCCTGGTGTTGTCGCGGCTGGAGGCGCTGCCGTTCAAGGCGTGGCTGACGTCGGTGAAACTGAGCTGGACGGGCATCCTTGGAACATCGATCGGGCAGGACTTCGACCCGCTGTATTCACCGGGGACGGTGTTCGTGGTGGTGTCGCTGATCACGTGCGCGCTGCATGGGATGAGGCGCGCGTCGGTGGCGGCCGCGTGGCGGCATTCGGCGCGCACGATGTTGCCCGCGTCGGTGGCATTGGTGTTCACGGTGCCGATGGTGCAGGTGTTCATCAACAGCGGGGGCGGGGCGGAGGCTTACGCGAGCATGCCGCAGGCGTTGGCGGGCGGGGTGGCGCAGTTGACGGGGGAGGCGTGGCCGTTGTTCGCGACGTTCATCGGTGGATTTGGCGCCTTTGTGGCGGGCAGCAACACGGTCAGCAATATGATGTTCTCCCTGTTTCAGTTCAGCGTGGGAAGGGAGATCGGCGTGGATCCGGCCTGGATCGTGGCATTGCAGGCGGTGGGCGGCGCGGCGGGCAACATCATCTGCGTGCACAATGTCGTGGCGGCTTGCGCGGTGGTGGGACTGGTGGGACGGGAGGGCGCCGTGATCCGCAAGACCTTGCCGGCATTCCTGTATTATGCGCTGACGGCCGGGGCGGTGGGTTATGCCATCGTGTGGTCGGCCGAAAAGGGATGGTTCAACGCCGGGAGCGTCATTGCCGCTGTGGTGTTCATCGGGGCGGTGTCGGCGATCCTGTGGGGAAACGCGAAGGGCCGCCGTTCGTTCGGGGAATCCCGGGCGAAGGAGGTGTCGCGACCGGGGGGAGGTTGAGCCATTGTTCGGCGGCGTTACGGTTGGAGTTCCGCCTCGCGGATCAGGTCGATGACCTTTTCGGGGCGCGAGACGGCGAGGAGATCGCGGCGGACGCGCGGGTCGCGAAGGATGCGGGTGAGGCGGGCCAGGATTTGGAGGTGAGTGGTCACGGTGGGCGCGACGAGCAGGAAAAACAGCCGCGCGGGTTCGCCATCGATGGCGCCGTAGGGAACGCCCCGGGGATGCCGTCCAAAGACCATGACCGGCTTCTCGACGATGCCGATGAGGGCATTGCGGGAGTGGGGCAGGGCAATGCCGTCGCCGATGCCCGTGCTGTGCAACTGTTCGCGTTCGTGGAGGGCGCGGAGCAGGCGTTGGCGGGCCTCGTCATTGCCTTCGAGTTCCGGGATGCGGTTCACCAGTTCCTCGAGGATGGGATCGCGCTGGCCGCCCTTCAGGTTCAGTTCGACGGTGGCGGTCGAGAGCAAATCGCTCAACAGGAGGCGCTGGGATCCGGTTTCGTTCATGACGCGCGATTCTATGGGGAAGGGAATTGGAGTGAAGCACAATGTGGAGGACGCATCGGCGGGGGTTGCCGGGAGCTTCCGTGAACTCCGCGATCCCATCTCCTGAAAGTCTCTTCTTGCCTTGGTATCGGGCGAGACATAGGCTGATTCCCACTCATGAAAGGCTCCTTTTTCAACACAGCCGTGGCCGTTGTGGCTGCTGCGGTGGGTCATGCCCACGCGATCGAATTCGAGAGCCCATTGCGGGTGGTCTATTTGGGCGACGAGGGCGGGGAGCGTGCGGCCTCCTATCAAGAGTTTCTTCGGGAACATTTCGCTCATGTCGATGTCGTTCCACGAAATGGCCCACACGACGCTGCAATTGCGGAGGCTGATGTCGTTCTTCTGGATTGGCCGCAGGGAATCGATCCCTTTCCACCGCGGAAGTCGCCGTTGGGGAAGCGGGAAGAATGGTCGAAACCGACTGTGCTCTTGGGAAGTGCCGGGTTGAACCTGGCCGTGGCGTGGCGGTTGATCGGCGGAAGTGGCTGAACGTGCCTGGCGCCATTCGCGCACGGGTTGCGCGATCACAGCATCTTCAAGGAACCGATCCGGATCGACACGGAGGAGCGGATTTTGAAACCGCGCCCTGATGCCTGGAAGACGGAGGTTGGGTCGGAACAGGTCGAAGTTCTCTCCTTGGTGAACGATCCCGAGCGCAATTATCGACCGGGATGGTGCACCTACGTCTATTACTTCCCCGAATGCCCGGAGCTGGAGGTGATGGCCGGAGGCATCAACACCAAGACCGTAATGGCGGGAGCGCTCTGGCGCCAAGGGAATCTGCTGCACTTCGGGTTCGATTTGCTCCCCAATCAGATGAATGAAGCGGGAAAGAGTCTTCTGCTCAATTCCATTGTCTATATATCCCGGTTCACCGAAGACCGGCCCATCGCGGTGGTTGATTCGCCGTTTGCGGGCAGGGCGACGCGGCATCGAAAGGTCATAGAACGGGCCTTTTCCAGGGACGAGTTCGGGCTTCGTTACCTCAAGGCATACGTTGCGGAGGAAACGCTCCGCGACGCGGGAACCGAAGATCTTGATCGGCTGAAGGACTACTTTTCGCGGCACAAAGAATTCATTCACGCCAACCCGCAGGGCAAATTGAAGGTGGACACGGAGGCTCTTGCGTTCGGGGCGGCCCCGCGATCGGAGGATTTCTTTCCAAAGACGCTACAGGCGCTGCGAGCCGGGAATGATGCCCCCGTGGCCAGGAACCTGTTGGAGCGTTACGCACCGGAGAGTGCTCCACCTCCGGAGTCGGATTACAATCGATGGCAGGAATGGTGGGAGGAAAATAGAAACTACCTCTTCTTTTGCGACGGGGGAGGGTATCGATGGTATATCGATCCATTGGCCAAGGCGCGCGGAGTGCCAACCCACGACGTTCAAGGCCCGGCGCGGGCATCGCATTGACTCGTATCAATCCGCTGATACAGCCTGGCTTGGAAGAGACCGTTGCGAGCCGGGGCCATCGATCCATGCCACAGCCCTCAAGCCAATCGTTCGCGGAGGCCAGCAGACCGTCGGATCACACGCTTGATATGTCAGATCGCAGGAGAGCTCGAGCCGACCAGGTCCGGCCGACGGTTTGACCTGAAATGGGCGCCGAAAAGCTACGATACCTTCATGAACGCGGTTCCCGTCGGGCAACGCTTCGGGTTCAGGAGAAGTCCATCGGCCTTGAGAAGCCAGGCTGGGATTTGATGCTGCGTCCAGTTTTGTCGCCACCCCGGGGCCGGGGTTTTCGAGCGCATAAATGTGCCAGGGATCTGCCATCCTGACCTTGACGATTAAGTGGATTTGATCACCCGGTGCCACCCGCGACGGATAGAAGGCGGCCATTGCCGAGAGCGGCTCATTCTCTCGCGGCGGCGGCACGTTAATTGACTCGACGATGCGCGACCAATCGGGCTCCGGCTCTCCAGAATCTGACCGCGATAAAGGGGCGCGACAGCCAACAAGTAAGAAGCTCATGATCAAAGCAATTCGGATCATGGACATCAGCTTGGGGCTCGGTTCCACTGGCGCAAGCCCAATCCTGTGGAGTCGCTTCCTCGGGGTTCCAGCAGTTCACGGTAAAGATTGCGTTAAAGTCCAACTTCCCACCTGAAATGTCCAAGCTCCGGGCCTGCGCGTTCTTCCTCCGGATGGACGAAAAACCTGCACGGGTGGGGAAGAGTTACGCGTTGCCAACCGGGATCGCGCCGGAGTAGGGTTTGCGCGGGTTTCGGGCGATTGGCGCAGTGGCTAGCGCAGATGCTTTACACGCATTTGGTCGGGGGTTCGAGTCCCTCATCGCCCACCACCTTCCGAGGGCGGTTCTACCCGGAAGCCGAGATGTCCTTGAGGTCCGCGCGGACGGTTTCATAGGTGGTGTTGTAGGCGAGCACCCTGGGATCGGGTTCGATGTTCCAGGCGCGGCAGGCATCGCGGTAAACCTCCGGCCACCAGTTGCGATGTCCGGTCAGTCCCTCCTCCATCCATTTTCCCCAGCCCATGAGGACCTTCGACCAGCATTCGTCGCCATACTGGACCGCCGTCTTCGGGTCCTTGAACTCCTTCAAATACCAGTCGCGTCCGATCCGGGCATGCAAAACCTCGTCGGCCCAGTCGTAATCTTGGAAGAGCGCGGCCAGCGGGTCGCCGGAGGCCTGTCCGACCTCCCATTCAAAGCGTTTTCCGGACTTTGGCATGAGGCCCTGTTCGATGAAGTAAAGGACGGCGTGGCGTTCGAGCGCCGTGAGTTGGGTGTTGAGGGCGAGCGACCAGGTGAAGTTGATCATCACCTTGTGCCAGTCCACTCCCTGATGGACGAATCCGACCTCGCCCATCATGGCGTGGCGCGCCTCGTCCCAGAGTT
>DATKEE010000329.1:0-4533 GCA_035544555.1 Candidatus Methylomirabilota bacterium | reverse complement strand
ACGAAGGACCATTACTGGGAGTCAGGGGCGTAGTCTTCTTTCGACCGTGGTGGTGAGGCGTTCCAGTTTGTCCATCGCACTCAAGTCCCCCTTGAGTTCGAGCAGGGGTTTGAGTTCCCGGCGGATCAGATTCAAATCGAGCCTTCCGTGCTGGCGGATCAAAACGCGCTCGACATCGCTCCAATCCAGATCACGCCCGGCAAACGCTTTGTGAACGACCAGATCCTCCGCCGAGCAGGTCGTGAAGGTTGTGCCATCAACGATTCGCCAGGCGCTCGCGCGAGCCACGCTTCGTTCCTCGAATGGCAAGGCTCCCAATGCAACGTCCACATCCACACCGTTAGAGGTTCGGGCGAGGAGCACCCGATGTCTCAATGCAAAATCGCGGGCATCGGACAGCCGAGGTGTCAGTTCCGCGAGCAGCGCGTCAACGAATGGCTCTTCGGCTCCGAAGCCGGTCATCAGCGTGAGGTCCACGTCCTGAGTGAATCGCGGCTCGCCCCAGCGTTGCAAGGCAACTCCTCCAATGAAGCAGAAGCGCCAGTCTTTGTTCCGGCAGAAGCGTTCAATGGCGGCGGCCGCGGCAAGCACCCCGGGCAGATGGATCATGGTTTCCACCCTTTTCGAAAGATGGCCTGCTGTTCGATGAGTCCGGACCAGTCGCGCCGCTCGCGCCAGCCTTCCACGGCGCCGAGGCTTTGAATAATCTGCCAGGCTCGCTCCTCGGTCATGGAGGCCAGTTCACGCGCTTTGACCGTTTCGACGGCTTCCCAGCGCGCTTGATAGTCCGTTTGGAACTGTTCCTTCAGTTCGTCCGGATCGGTGGCCATGCGTGGAGCATAGGCGGGACAAGGCCCGCTGTCAGCAAGACACTGATGACCGCGGAGAACATCGGAACGGGCGGTGGGGCTTTCTGACGGCAAAACAAATGTCCTGAATCGTCCGCTCGGTTCGTCGAAGCCCGCCGAGGCGTGTTATCTCGGCTGGCAGGAATCGCTGACGCTCCTGGCGAAACTCGTGGAAGCCGAGATTCCAGATTAGGAAAAGCACAGGCATTCGCCCGCTGGGTCTGAAAAGGGGTCAGTTCTTGGTATTGACTACTCCCTCAAGTGTACAATACCAAGAACTGACCCCTTTTTTGAAGGCGACCCAACAGGCGGGAAGCCCCGAGCGAAGTCGGCGACGTTTTGGAGTGCGGCGATGGAGCGGAGCGAATCCGCCGCTTTTCGAGCGGGTATGGATGTGGTGCGCTGGATGGACGTTCGTTCGGCATGCGAAAGCGGTAGAGGGCTTCGCCCACAACCGCACTCCACAACGCTGGCGCGAGGTTCGGAAGGCCGGGGGGTAGCGGTCAGCGGAGCAGTTGCGTCCGCTTACGGGTTCACGGTTTGCGAGGCTGCGCCCGCCGCGGGATCACTGGCGCGGAGGTGGGCCGTGGCATTCTGGTGTTCCGTTGCCAATGACTCCACACGGGTGAGAAGTTCGCCTGTTTCCGTGTTCCAGATCAGCACCTCGCCGTTGTGGGCGCCGGCGGCGAGTCGGGCTCTGGACGGGTGGAGCGCGAGGGAATGAACCCAGTCCGAATGACCGGAAAATGCGCGCTCCAGCTTGCGGTCGTCCAGTCGGTGCTGCCGGACTTTGTGATCGGTCGAAGCGCTGAACAGAGCATCGTTCGTGACCCGCAACGCGAGCACACGACCTTCCATGTTCAAGGGTCTTCCGTCCCTCGACCCGTCCTCCGCCTTCCAGACATGGATTCGACCGTCGCGATCTGCACTGATGACACGATCGTCACCGGCGAAGACAACCGCCTGCACAGGGGATTCATGTTCCATGTAGCCGATCAGCAGTTCACCAGTCGCCGCGTCATAGAGCCGGGCGGAACGATCCCGGCTGGCGGAGGCAATGCGGGAGCCGTCCGGGTTGAACACGATGTCCGTCACCCAGTCGGCGTGCTGGCGGATGTGGAGCCTTTCTTCGCCGCTTTCGACGTCGAGGACGCGGATGGATTGATCGGAGCCGCCGGCGGCGATGCCGCGGCCATCGGGGCTGAACGCGACGCAGAGGAAAACGTCGGGCGCGCGGGCCAGCACGCGCAGGCGGTCTCCCGTGGAGGAGTCGTAAAGCGAGACTTCGCCACCGCGTCCGGGTTGGCCGCCCGCAACGGCAAGTTGTGATCCATCGGGGCTATGCGCGAGTCCATGGACGCGTTCGGTGACATTGGTGACGCGGCGAAGCAAACGGCCGTTCGCAGGATCCCGGACAGCGATTTCGTGGTAGCCACCAATGGCCAGTTCGTGGCCTGACGGATGAAACGAGAGCGCCTGAACCGGCACGGGATGGGGATACGATGTGGGTGGGAGGGGATGAGGATTGTCGGGAATCAGATGGGCAAGCGTGGCCGAGGGGTCGGTTCCGTCGAAGGGCGCACCCTCGTTGATCCATGTTTTGAAGAGGGTGATGACAGAGTCCGCCAGGGGATCATCCTTTTGCGGCATGCGGTCGAACTCGTCGTCGGTGGCGATCAATTGAAAGAGGAGACTGGAGTCGGCGTCGCCCGGAACGATGGGGGAGGCGTCGCTGTCGCCGGGCTGGAGCAGGCGGGCGAAGCTGTCGAGCCGGTAGCGGCCCTTGGGCTTGTCGGGGCCGTGGCAGGTGAGGCATTTGTTGGCAAGGACGGGGGCGATGTCGCGGCTGAAGCTGACGGTGGATTCGGCGGGTTGGGGCATGGGGACAGGTTCCGCGCCGGCGACGCGGGGTGTGGACTTGCGGACATGGAGCAGGACGGGCAGGGAGGTTTGTCTTCCGGCCTCGTTGGCGATGGCGTAGCACCACCGGGAAGTTTCGGGCACCCATCGGGCGGCGGTGAGGAAGATTTCGCGTTCGTCCTGGTCTTTGGGGATGAGGACGCCGTTGAGGCCGATATTGTCCACGATGAGGCCGTGGGGGAGGTTGTCCACGTTGAAGGTGATCAACTCGTCGTGGCCATTGCGACGCACCTGGATTCGGGCGGGGATGGTGCCTCCGGGGGCGATGGTCAGTTCGAGAGGGGATTTCTCCGAGCGGTCAACGGTGTCGGCCGCATCCGGGTTGCGCGGCGGCAACAGGGATACAAAGAGCTGTGGCTCGCCGGCGAGTTGGATGGATTGAAACCCCTTGACGCTGATCGCGACGGTTTCGCCGACAACCTTCGCCGTGGCGGCGACGCGGATCGCCTTCGCCTGTTCGGGCGACAGGTCGGGCGCATTGGCGGCGGCGAACAGGGCGCCTTTGGCTTCGTTGTGTCCGGATTCGATGACGAGCGGGCTGGTCACGGTGAGGCCCTCGGGCAGGCCGTCGATTTCGATCGTGATCGGGCCGTCGAAACCGTCGATGCGTTCGGCGCTGACAGTGAAGCTTTGTCCGCTGCCGCGGGGAAGGGTCGGACGGTCTCCGCCCAGGGTGATCTGAAATCCGGGTTGTGGCTTTCGCAGGAGCAGTCGGTAAACGAAGCGATCACCGCCGAGGCCGCGGGTGTCGGTGACGCGCACAAGGTAAGTTCCGTTGGTGGGGGCGGTGAAATGGAGCTTCGAGTCGCGTCCGAGCTTGCGTTCGCCGTCGTCGTCATTGGCGTAGAAGAGCGGAAGTTCGGGGAGGCCATTGGGGACGAGCCGTGTGCCGGGGGGATGGGGTTCGACAATGTAGGCGGGTTCGTCGAGGGCGTGGGCGGTGGCGCTGGTGTCAAAGTAGGCGCGGCGTTTGCCCTGGCTGGAGTAGAAAAGCATGTCGGAGTCGGGGCCCTGGGGCATGCGGAAGAGCCTGACGACCTCGCCCTGGAAGTAGAGGAACTGGTTGAGTTCCATTTCCTCGTAATGTTCGAGGCGGGCGGCGGCGGTGTTGGAGTCGATGGCGCGGAAGTTGATGAAAGTGTCGCGCACGGCCTGCAGCAACAGCCGTTGCACCGGGGAGCCATCGGCGTGCAGCACCTCGATCCGGGTATCGACGGGCGAACCGCGACGGGCGGCGTCGGTTTCCAGAATCCATTCCTCGTCCGCCGCGGCCTCGAATCGGAAACAGTCCTGGTCCGGCGTTCCATCCGCGGAGTGGATGCGTCCAATCACGACGGCGGGGAGAGCGATGGTCGGCGCGGACTGGGGATCCTCGTTGGGTTCCTCCTCGACATGGTGAGGATCCGCGTGCGCGGCGATTCGGAAGGTTCCGCGGCTGCGGAAGCGTTCCGGATCGGGGGTCACCGTAACATCGCCGGGTTTGTCGGGATGAATGGAATGGGAGGCTGAATCCGGGAGGTTGTGGCCGATCCAGGAGATGGTGGATTCCGAACCGACAGGCACACCGGGTGGGAAAGCGGCAGTGACGTAAGGGAGTTTGCCGAGGGTCAGTCTGTAGAAATGATCCGGCGAGGCGCCGAGCAACAGTTCCTGAAGGCGGACGCGGTATTGCCCGGGCGAGGTGAACGTGTAGTGGAGGAGGGGATCGGGCGCGCCATCGAAGAGGTTCCGGCCGGCGAGTTGGAGTCCATCCGGATCGAAGAGC
>DATKEE010000328.1:0-5931 GCA_035544555.1 Candidatus Methylomirabilota bacterium | reverse complement strand
GGGGCTTCAACCCGTGGGCAGGCCCTACGACCGGCTATTGGAGGATCTGACCGGGAGCCCCGAACTGGCGCGGTTTGACCTGGCCGCGGCGTCCATGCTGGAGCCGAAGGCGCGAGGGGCCTTGAACATCGAGGGTTTGTGCGCGACGGCGGATGGACATTTGTGGATTGGATTTCGCAATCCGATTCCGGGTGGAAAGGCTTTGTTGGTGCCGCTCTTCAATCCGGCGGAGGTTGTGACGGGTGGAACGGCGGAACTGGGCGATCCGATGCTGGTGGATCTGGGGGGCCTGGGGATCCGGGACATGGTTTTCGCCGGAGGGAGATTCGTGATCGCGGCGGGATCGTACAATGGGGGCAACGAAGCCGCGTTGTTCGAATGGCAGGGGCCGGGCGCGAAGCCCGAACGCTGGCCGGGACTTAATCTGAAGGGGTGGAATCCCGAAGCGATTTTCCCCGTTCCCGGTGCCGGCGCTCTGGATTTCCACCTGCTCAGCGACGATGGATCGCGGAAAGTGGCCGGCAAGGACTGCAAGGATTGGGAGGATCCGGCGTTGAAACGCTTTCGGGGAATGTGGATTCGGAGATGAATCCTAATTGGGCTGGTTGAGGATGGTCAGATCGACCAATTCGCCGGGGCGGACATTCAGGCCGGTTGGAAGGTGCAACAGGAATGGCAGACCGCGTTCCTGGCTGGGGTCAAGTCCGCGGACCCGGAGGGGATTGGCGACCCATTCCATTTCGGAGCTGACCTTGACGATTTGCGAGACGGCTTCCTGGCGTTCGCGACCGCGGGTGCGGATGCGGACCTCCATGCCGACTTTCGGTTCGATGCTCAGGGGCTGGCGGATATAGCCAATAATCCGTTCGGCCTTGACGGCAGTGATGGCGAGAATGGGTTCGCCATCGGTGACGTATTCGCCCACGTAACGGTAGATTTTGCTGACCATGCCATCCATGGGCGCCCGGAGGACCACGGGTTTTTCGAGACTTTCAAGTTGTTTTTCCTGGGCCTCGATGGCGGCGAGGATCGGGCTGACAACGCCCTCCATCCCGGCGGGCCGGATTTCGGGCAGGGCAGCCTCCATCTCTCCGACCAGACCGGCCAGTTGGGTGACCTCGATCTTGAGGGCGTCGCGTTCAGTCAGGGCGAGATCGTATTCGGTGCTGGAGGCGATTTGTTGTTCGTGAAGGGACCGCACCCTCTGGAACTCGCTTTCAGCCCGCCGCAACCGGGCCTCGGCAACCGCCAGCTCGACTCTGCGGGCAAGGAGGTCCACCCGGAATTGAACGAAATTCTGAAGATTGCGTTCGGAATCCTGTTCCATCCGCGCGCGCATGACCTGGAGGTCGGCGCGAATTGCCGCCAACGAGGCCTGCAGCGTTTCAGGAGTGGTCATGACGACCCGGGCGAGGATTTGTCCCTGGGTGACGGTGTCGAAGCGGTCCACGGTCAGGTCCTCGAGACGCCCGGTTTGGGGGCTGATGAGGTTTGCCTGATGTTTTTCCACTTCTCCGACGAGATTGGTGTAGGGAGCCGTGTCGGTCCACAGGTGGACCACGAGGAAGCCGATCAGGAGAAACACGAGCATGGGAAGGACGCGAATGCGGAATTCGCGCCAATGATGCGTGGGCGGGCTGGGGATTTTGGGTAGTGGATCCATCGTTAGAGTTCGGATTCCTCCTCCGCCTTCAAGCTGGTGACACGGCTGACCCCTTCGAGGCCCCGGAGTTCGCTGAGGAGATCACCGACACGGTTCGAATCGCGCAGGAGCAGCCGGTAGGAGAGATCGGTTCCTTCATAGCCTTCGTGGGAGCGCTGGCTCGCGCAGTGGGTGTTCCGGCTGTGTCGATCCAGGAGGCGGCTCAGCATGGACAGCTCCGAGAGGGGGCGGGACCAATGGAGGTTGACGATGACATCGAATCGGTGGCGGATGCCGAAGGCGGTGAAGTGGAGGTAGAGCATGATGCCGAGCACCACGGCGCAGCCGATGCTTGCGGTCGTGAATTTCTGCGTGCCGGCGGCCATGCCAATGACGATGGTGGACAGAATGTAAACCGTGTCGAGGGTGTCGCGCAGGATGTTGCGGAAGCGAACGATGGCGAACACGGCCATGAGGCCGAAGGCGGTGACGAGGTTGTTGGCCATGACCATCATGACCATGGCCACCAGCACGGGCAGGATAATGAGAGAACAGACGAAGGAGCGGGAGTAGGACAGGCCCGCGTGGGTGAACATGTAAACCCAGGCGATCAATTGTCCGGCGACAAAGGCCAGGAGCAGCCCCAACAGCATCATTGGGACGTTGGAGGGGGAAAGCGCCTGATCGCCTTGAAAAATCCAGATGTCAGTCATGCCGATAGGTCAGCGGTCTCGGGAGAAGGGGCCACCGTGCGTCGAAGCCAGCGCCTGCGGGCGGCCAGCTTTTGCCTCATGACCAGGTTCTCGTGGGGAATGAATGAGTTGCTGGCCCAGTTTTCTCCCATCATGGCAACGCCATCCACGTATTTGGCGGCGGAGCACTGCCGGAGTCCGTACACCCGGACCAGTTCCCGGAACCAGTCCGGAAAGCGACCGGTAAATTTCAGTTCCAGGACCACGTATCGCCCAAACACGGATATCGGCCGGATCATCTCCGCGCTCAGCCGGGCGGTGGGTTCGGGGTCCGACCGGACGTCGCGGTCCATGGTCACCCGGACGGAATTGTCGTGGGGACCCATCCAGGCCTCCCGGAAGTAGGCCACATGGGTCTTGGGAACCGCCCGTTTTTCCAGCATGAGCTGGCTGAAACGTTGCAAGGCGACCAATTGACCGGGGTCCGGCGAGACCAGATGCGCCGGTTCCGGCAGATGGCCCGCCAGGATATAGTCCACCGCCTCGCGTTTGACCGCCCCGCGTTGCTTGAGGATGGCGTCGTTCATCCGCCGTTTGATCTCAAAATAGACGGGCGCGTTGGGGCGGTTCTCGTAGAATCTCAGCCGGAGCTTGTAGCGGTTCTTGTTGCCGTTGATCGTCTCCCAATACAGGCGCAGGTCATCGGAGTCCAGATAAAGACTGTGCACCGGGTAGGAGAGGTTGGGGCGGGTCGCGCCGAACTCGTCGATCTCGAGATAGGAACTTACGAAACTGCGGACCGCCAGCGCCACCTCCTCCCTGATGATGAACTTCAGTTCGAATCGTTGCAGTTGAAGTCGGTCCTGTCCCATGGTTTCAATCAGAATGGCATCCGGTCGCGCGAACGAAAATGTTGCGTATCATTGCGTAGCATCATGTCTTCAAGTGGAGATTTGCCGTCATAAGTCACTTAATTGTCACGTGGTTGTCAAGTGCCGGGCACACCCGCCTCCGTGCCGGTTGAAGGACGGAGGCCTGCCCCGCGACTGTCAGCGGAGACGTGTGTCCCCCATCGGACGGAGGGCGCGGACAAGCAACATGTCCCGGGCAGGTTCAAGAAGGGTATGGCGCGAGAACAACAGACCCGAATCCGGTCAAGCACCAATGGTACCAATGGCTAGCGAGCGGAGTTCCGCGAAGGTATCCCGACCGGAAATCGGGTGCGCTTCACGCGTTGTGCGTCCGCTTCACACCCTTGACGCCGTACCCGCTGCGGGTCGAGAGGGGGGAGGTGAGCGCGCGCGCCGCAAAACGGGAAAAGTGCCGAATCAATCGAATCGCCGTGGCTGTTCCGGCTTGCGTGTTCGGCAAAGCGGCTTCTGATCGCCGACGATTCGCAAACGATATGGCTGGGGCACGGGGCAGACGGTTACACATAACAACATTTTTTGATTTCTTGTTGCCACACCCGTCCGGATTTGGTGGTATTGCCGCCAACCCTGAGAGTGGTGCACAGCGAAAGTGTCAGTTGCATGACCAGAGGAACTGGTTTTGTTCTTCGTTCTTCGATGCTTGATTGTTGACCCCAGGGGCGAAACAAACCGAGAAGTGAGAAGCGAAACACCCAGAGGTATTCATATGCGAAAAACACTGTTTAAGGCCTGTGTTCTGGCCGCCGCGCTGGTTGGGTTTCAAGCCCAGCAAGCCCAGGCCGGAATTTTACTGCGTGTCTTTTATGATGGCGACACAACGACCGGTACTGGAATTCCGGGAACTGCCGTGGACGATTTGCGGGCGGTGGATTTTTTCCCTGCCGGCCCGACAAATCCGGATGGATTCCATTTATTCACCGACATCTGGACGGACGGCATGGCCGCGGACCGGGCTGAGGGAATGGGCGACAACTATGGCAGCTATATACGCGGCTATGTGCAGGCGCCCATGGAAGGCGACTACAGCTTTTTCATAGCCAGTGATGACGCCTCGGAACTGTGGCTGAGCAGCGATACGGATCCCGCCAACATCGCGCTGGTGGCCGAGGAACTGGGCTGTTGCACACCCTTGTTCAGCGGGGCCCGGCTGGCCGAGCGATCCTCGGATACGGTTGCACTGAGCCGGGGGGAGTGGATCTACTTTGAGATCCTCCACAAGGAGGGGGCCGGCGGTGATTGGGTCGAGGTGGGATGGCAGCGTCCGGACGGAGTTCAGGAAATTGTGCCTGAGTTCTTTGTCGCTCCACTGCCTCTGGATGCTCCGAACAATTTCAGCACGGAAAGCGCCCGGCAGAACGTGGCGCCGGTCATCCTCGTGGAGTATGGCCAGCAGTTCAACCCTGCCGGGGGAAGCCCGGGGGATCCCTACCCTGTTCCAAATGCCGGACAACCCGAGAGCCAGGCCATCGACGAGCGGGGATCCGTGTGGTTCACCGTTGCGGCGGAGCATTCCTTCCCGGTGACCTACCAATGGATGCGGAATGGAACGGATATTCCGGATGCCACCCTTGCCAGCTATTTCATCCCGAATGTTTCGACGGCCGATAATGGCGACGAGTTTTCGGTGCGGATCAGCAATGCGCATGGCCAAGTGACGAGCGCGCCGGCGCTGCTGACCGTCAATCCCGACATTGAGCCGCCACGGGTCGTCAGCGTGTCGCATCGCGGCAACCCGAACGGGGTGCGTGTGACATTCAGCGAGCCGGTGAACGAGGCTCAGGCCACGGATGTGAGCAACTACTCCATCGATGGCGGGGCACTGACAATCGATACCGCTGAATTGCTGGAAGACCAGGTTTCGGTTCAGTTGAGCGGCAATTTCGATTTCCAACTCGGCAACAGCTACCAGGTGCAGATCAGCGACATTCAGGATCGCGCGGACACGCCCAACACGCTCGACCCGAATCCGCACATCGCCAACATCACCTATGCGGGAGGCGAGGGCGTCCTGTATGACTTCAACTCCGGTCTGCCGGGAAATGTGGTGGTCTATGGCAACTCCACGGTTGTGCCGAGCGGCAGCTACGATGGCAGCGGCTACCTTAGCGTGACGGACGCTGTGGGAAGCCAGACCGGCGCGGTGCTGTTCACGGACCGGCTGGACATCTCGCGAGTCCGGTTCAGCTTCAAGGCCCGCATCTGGGATGGCAGCGGCAATCCCGCGGATGGCTACAGCTTCAACGTGGCGGCCGATTTGCCTCAGGGCACCTATCCGCAGGCCGAGGAAGGCTACGTCGGCGGGGAAGGCGCCGCGGCGGTCACCGGTCTTGTGGTGGCCTTTGACAACTATAACTCCGGCGCGCAGGACCCGGCTCCGGCCATCAAGCTGAAGTATGCCGGCCAGCAGGTGGCGGCCATTCCCATGCCCAAGTCCGGCAACATGGCCACCGTGGTGAACGACATCCCCTCCATGCTGCGGGGAGACCGCTGGTTTGATGTGGTGATCGACATTGGACCCGACGGCTCTGTGTTCATCAGCTATGACGGTTACACGATCGTCGATGGTCTCCAGTTGGAGAACTGGGCGGGCATCCAGAACGCGCAGGTGGGTTTTGGCGCCCGGACGGGCGGCGAATGGGAAACCCACTGGTTTGACGATCTGAAC
>DATKEE010000327.1:0-5194 GCA_035544555.1 Candidatus Methylomirabilota bacterium | reverse complement strand
TCATCGGCAATTAAAGCATTAGTGTTCGTGTCGTTCCTCGACACGATTCTTGTGATTCTTGCAAAACCTTCCTCAGACATGAAGAAAGAATAGGCTTCATGGTGCTGACCCATCATCTCTTTGGGGCCCGCAAAGCGAGGGAGGATCTCCCAATAGGGTCCATCCACGTGCACGACAACACTCCAAGGAACCCGATCCTGAATTTCTCCGTTCTCATGATACCAAATCAGTTCCGCCTGGCAGTAGGCGGTAAAACTCAGACGGCCGTCGGAATGCGCCTCTCCCGCACTGACGAATGAGACTGCGCCGACCAAAAGAGAAACCATCATTCCGAGTGCGTGGCACATCTTGCTTCCTGGACGACACAACTTGGATGTTCTGAAAGTTCGGCAGGAATTGCGTTGAGCGCGGCCAGGCGAACTCCAGCGAGCATGAGCCCTCCCCTCGGCATCCCCGCCACGCGTGCCCACTCCGGATCTTGCCTCGAAGGTTTGCATCACTCAACGGCCAGCCAACCTGCCCGGCACCAACCCGTTCACCGTCTCACCACGCCATGCGACGAGTCAAGGGCGCATGGGGGACGCGCTCTACCGGGATTGCGTGCGACCTTCTCCCCCTCATCCAGTCCTGCACTCCCCGCGCGGCCTTTCACCGATCGGGAGAGAGCTATGGATACAACAGATGGGGTTTGCGCCGCTCCTTGAATTCATCGAGATCGACGCTCCATGTCTCACGGATTTCATCGAGACTCTTCCCGGCGCGGATCGCCTTGACCGTGGGATGATGGCCCACGAGCTTCTGAAAGCGATCCAGGTCGAATTCCTCCGGGTACAATCGATGCAGTGTTTGCGCGAGCAATACGCCCACGGCAACCACATCGCACCGGTCGCGATCCGTGAGCAGGATGTTCACGCCGCCGCATTCCCTCCCCTGAAAAACACTGGCGTCGGGGGTGAACCGGACCGGCACGAATCGAACCCCCGGCAGAGCCGCCGCGTTCAATTCCTCCGCCAGCCGGCCATCCTCGATGTAGGGCGCGCCCACGACTTCGAACGGCGTGTCGGTGCCGCGGCCCACGGACACCGGGTTGTATTCGACCAGGCCGATGCCGGGATAGAGCGTCGCCTGGGTGAGGCTGCGCATGTTCGGCGAGGGATTGATCCAGGGCAGGCCGGTCTGATCGAACCACAATCCGCGCGTCCAGTTCTTCATTGGAATCACCGTCAGATCGGTCTTGAAATCCCGCTCCGCGTTGAACATTTGCGCCAGTTCACCAACCGTCATGCCGTGCCGCACCGGGATGGGATGAAAGCCGATGAAGCTGAGATGGCGGTTCTGCACGGGGCCGTCCATTGTCAGGCCATTGATCGGGTTTGCCCGGTCGAGCACGAACAATTGAATCCCCGCCTCGCCGGCGGCTTCCATCGCCATGCCCAGGGTCGAGATGTAGGTGTAAAACCGGCACCCGATGTCCTGGATGTCAAACACCAGCGCGTCGATGTCCCGCAAATGTTCCGGCGAGGGCTTGCGCGCGCGTAGTGCCATCAGCTCAAAATCCGCATCGCTCTGGCCCGGCGCGCGCGCGGGAACCGCCGGATACAGGCTGATGACCGGCAGTCCGGTCTTCTCATCGACGGTGTCGCCGACCTTGTCATCCAGGACGCCGCGGATGCCGTGTTCGGGGCTGAACAGCCGGATCAGCTCCACGCCGGGCGCGTTCTTCAACAGGTCGATGGTCGGGTTCCGTTCGCGGTCGATGCCGGTGTGATTGACGATCAGGCCGATGCGAAGGTCCTTCAACGGTTCGAAGCCCTGTTCCTTGAGCGCGTCGATCCCGTTCAACACTTCGACGTTTTCGACCGGCTGCTCCGGGGCGGCGGCATCGGTTGTGGCGCGTCGCTCCAGCGCGCCCGGCACGTAGGTGAAGTTGAAATCCTCGATGGATTCGGCCGCCAGGGTGCCCAGCTCGCGCCGCAGGGCCAGCACACTGCCGGATTCGTCCGGGTGATTGCGATTGGAGAGGAAAATCAGGAACGAGCGCGAGAAGGGATCGATCCAGATCGACGTGCCGGTCCAGCCCGTGTGGCCGTAGGAACCGATCGGGAAATGCGCGCCGCGCGGACCGCTGTAACCGGAATCGATGTCCCAGCCAAGTCCGCGCCGGGACGGCACCGCGTCGGGCGATTGCACGCCGGTCATGAGGCGGACGGTCTCGGTCTTGAAGAGGCGCACGCCATCGAGTTCGCCTTCGTTGAGCATCATCCGGGCGAAGCGGGCGAGATCTGCCGCGGTGAGGAACAATCCCGCGTGACCCGCCACCCCGCCCATGCGCCGGGCCGTCGGATCATGCACCTCGCCGCGAAGCACGCCGTTATCGGTCTGCTCGGTGGGCGCGATGCGGGAATGCTTGTCGGGCGGCGGCAGGAAACCGGTGTCGCTCATTCCAAGCGGACGAAAGATTTCCTGTTCGGCAAACTCGTTCAGGGGGTGTCCCGCCACTTGGCGGATGATTTCGGCCAGGAGAATGAAATTGATGTCGCTGTAACGGAAAACCCTGCCGGGCGCGGTGAGGAGCTTTTCGGCGCAGGCCAGCTCGATGGCCCTGTCATAACCGCTCCACTCCGGGCGCGAGGGAATTCCCGGACGCAACCCGGACGTGTGCGTCATCAGGTGGCGCACGGTCACCGCCTCCTTCCCGTCGCCCTGGAACGTCTCGAGATACGTGTGGACGGGCGCATCGACGTCGATCCTGCCCTGTTCGACCAGTCGCATGATCGAGGGCGTGGTGGCGATGACCTTTGTCAGGGACGCGGCGTCGAAGATTGTGTCGGTGGTCATGGGTTCGACGGCCGGCACCACGGCGCGATTGCCGTAGGCCTTGTGGTGGCGCGCGCCCTCCCGTTCGAACCAGAGCACGCCGCCGGGAAGGCGCCGTTGATCGATGGCTCGTGTGACTGCCGTGTCCATTTCGGAGAGACGTGAGGAATGAAAGGTTGCCGTGGGTTTGACCGCCGGCCCCTGGCAACCGGTCGCTCCGACCAGGAGAACCGCGGCCAGCAGGGCGCCATGTCGTGCGCGATTCATCGTCTTCAAGGCGCCCATTAACACCGTTGCGGAAGTTGAAAAGCGAACAAAAAAAGACGCCACTCAACGCTCCGAAGCCATAATTAGCGGTTTTAGGAATCGCAGTGGTCCTCTTCCATTTAAAACCAGCTCTAACTGTTCAAGTCAGCCTCGATCTCCGGACTCTGAAAGGAACGGTTGCGAGGGCAGTATTTGCGAACTGACGGCGGGTTGACTGGAATATCGAACTCGCCCTCACCCCGACCCTCTCCCCCGAGGAGAGGGAGGAGCGATCCTCGTGGATGGAAGGTCTCGAAGTTCTCCCTCCAATCGGCGCTCGCTCGTGGTTCGCGGCGAGAAGTGTTCGCATTCCGACCCCGCCCTCTCCGCCACAAGACGGCCGACGATTCTCCCTCTCCTCGGGGGAGAGGGTCGGGTTGAGGGCGGGCTCATAGTGCTGTCACATTTTCATTCCCGCTGCCCTCGTATGGATTCCGTGCGCCTGACGGTATGTCAGAGACGCGGTGGAACGTCCCTACCGGGATGAGGAATGCTCCGACGGTATCCCACTTCATTCGTGTGAATTCGTGTCGATTCGTGGTTTCCCATCTGAATGGTTGCCCGCATCGAGACCCAGATCCTCGTAGATTGCCTTTTGGATCGCGCGGGCGCGCTTCTGGTGTTTCGGTTCGCCCGGCATTCCATTGAGCGCCCAGGCCACCACCAGTCCGTTCCCCGGATCGGCAAATGCCGAGGAAGACTGCGATCCGCCGTGACCGAAGGTTTCCTCCGAGCAATACGGACCATACCCATACGGGACGGTTTCCCGTCCATAACGGTTCGAGTCGATGATGAATCCAAAGCCCCAATCGATGACATGTCGGAATGTTTCATCGAACAGCCCGATGCGCTGGCGTGAGGTGAACGCCTCCAGCGTGGCGGATGTCACTCGCCAGCAGGGTTGTCCTTCCGGCTGACGGGCCTTCAACAAGTGCTCGTAAAATCGGCCCAACTCGCGAACCGGCCCGCGTCCATTGCTTCCGGGGCGGCAGGCGGTCACGGCTTCCTCCGAGTTGTGGGTGGAAAGCGGCGAAGATTCCCCGGCACCGGTCTGAAACATCCATGCGATTCGCGCGCCGTAATCGTGATATCGTTCCGCCGGCATTCCCACCCACGAATCCGCCATGCCGGCCGGCAGCATTATGGCCTCGCGCAAATGATCCGACAGTGGACGGCCGACGATCCGTTGCACGATTTCTCCGAGGATGAACCAGCTTGATGCGAGTTGATAACCGGCCTTGTGACCGGGTTCCCATCCGGGTTCGAGCGGCGCCTCGCGGACGCGACGGATAGTTTCGTCCCAGGGCAGATTCCCGGGCAATGGATCCGCCGACCGGAATCCCGCCGTGTGCGTGAGCAGATGGCGCACAGTGATCGACCCCTTGCCGCCCTTGTCAAAGCCGGGAATCCATTCGACCACGTGCGTGTCGAGGCTGATCCGCCCCTGATCGATCAGTTCCGCAATGGCAATCGCGGTGAGGGGTTTGCCGGAGGACATCCAGAGAGTCGGGGTATCCGATCGCATGGGATGACCGGGGCGCGCCTCGCCGAGGGCCGCATCCAACAAAGGCCGCCCCCGCAGGGAAACATAAATCTGCGCGCCCGGATGCAGGCCCGAAAGCCGTCCCTCCTCGAGAACGTCGCGGGTTCGGGGGAATTCCGTGAACGAATCGGGCATGCGAAGCCCCTTGCCTCAACGCTCAGGAGCCGATGCCGCCGCGGAACTGACAGCGGAATCGGCGGACACATCCTCACCCGTCACCCCGGTGAGGCGCTGTGCCTCGCTGATGCCGTAGCGTTCGAGGATCCTTTGAGTCGCGGATTGCTGTTCCCGGGCACTGACAACAAGACGTTGAAGGGAATCCCCGCGGATGAATTCAATGACATGGAAACCGTCCCGGGGATTTTCGAGTGCCTCCCGAATATCGCGGAGCGTGCTGACCTTTCGGCCGTTGACCTGATCGACCGACAGAAACCGGTAATCCTGATAACTCAACGTGTAAGCATCAGGGAACACCGACGACAGGATCACCACGGAGGGGCGTTCCGGCGTTTTGGGTTCCTGTTTGAA
>DATKEE010000326.1:0-10684 GCA_035544555.1 Candidatus Methylomirabilota bacterium | reverse complement strand
CCATTTCCTGCTCCGTTCGGCCTCACCACTCAGCTTCCCATCCCGGTTGAACACTCTTTTGGCGCCACTCCGCCTCCGGCATCGAACACCACCCCGGGTACCCTCGCAACACATGCGGAAACAGGAGCGGCAGTGGCGGTCAGACCGGGCGGTATCACCCTCCATGGCGTCATCAGCCTGGTCTGGCTGACCGGTTTTCTTGGCCTGATGATGATCGCAATCACACGACATTCGCGGTGGAGTCAGGCAATCCGGCAGGCGCGCCCAATCACAGACCCGAACCTTCTCAGTTTGCTCGCGGAAGCCCGGCATACCATGCGCAAACGGAGGATTGTCATGATCAAACACCCTCGCAAGCCGGGCATGACGGCCCGCATCGGAACGATTCTGCTTGTCCTGTCACTTTGCGCGGTCACGTTTACCCGCGCGGCGGAACGGGAGCCGGACACCGGCCCGTTGAGCAATCGCGACTCTCCTGCGCGACGGACTCCAGCCGGCGTTGGCGTATTGCTGGCGCAAAACAAAACGACCACCCCGGAGGAGACTTTCACACATCGTGCCGTGCAGGCCGGAGAGGCGGCGCCGTTGCCATTCTTCCAGGTCCGACTGGTTCTCGACGAACCGGCCGCCGACTCGGAAGAGTTGATCCAGGTGATTTCCGAACCGGTTGACGGTCGTGCAGGTCAGCAGAGTCCTCAACCGGTGCGGGAGAGCGTTCGCGCGGTCCATACCCATCGACAACCCCTGCTCGATCACACGGCATTTCATTCCGCGCGTGGCCTGGTTGACCAGGGTCTTCCAGAGGCATCACTCGAGATTGTTCTCACTGCGGAGGGCGCCGGGAAGTTTGCTGAAGCGACCCGTGAACATCTTGGCGAAAAGGTGGCATTCATTCTCGACGGAAAGGTCCATTCCGTCGGCAGAATCGCCGGGGAAATCCATGGCGGCGTCATCAGGTTCAACGAACCCACGCTTGAGAAGGCGACGGCACTGGCGGACAAACTCAACGCCGCGGCTTCGAAGATCGACGCGAAGCGGTGATGCTTGTGAAACGTTCAGCGCTCGTCTTCTCCAGTGAAGTATGATACGTGTCGATCCACGTCACACGTCATGCTTTGCGAAAAGTGCCAGCAACGGGAAGCCGGGATGCACCTGAGCGACTCCACGACCCTCGAGCAGGCCGGTGGCGGGAGCGTCGAGGAGTTTGTACATCATTTTTGTCACCAGTGCGGAGCCGAACATGTCCGGACGTTGTTGCATCCGCCAGTGGAGGCGGGCACTCGCAGGGAAACGGTGCGCGTCATGAGCCTGTCCCAGGAGCACACCATCCTGAGACTTGTCCGCACGGAAGGTGAGGCTGTGCCTGAAGACTGGTCTTTGCTGACCGCGCGTCTCGGCTCGGAATTGCCGGTCGGAGAGGAGTTGCAGATGACTTTCACAGAATCACACCTGGAGTGGCTTCAAGGAAAGAGGGAAACACCGTGAAGAATCGCAATGACGAGTGAACAAATGGCGCTTCATATTACTGTCTGACGGCGAGTGGCCGCTCTGTTTGCGCGAGGTGCGCTGGTTTGTGTCAATGTTTAGGACTGACCCCTTTGGCTCACCGCCAAGGGCAATTCCCTTTTGATGCGCCCTTTGCTTCCCAGCAGCCGGCGCCAGTGCAGGCGCTGGCCGACATCGTCCAGAAACGAATACGCCACCGGGGTCACCAGCAGGGTCAGCAACAGGCACAGCGTCTGTCCGCCAATCACCACCACGGCCACCGCCCGGCGTTCCTCGGCGCCGGGCCCGCTGCCCAGCGCCAACGGCAGCATGCCCGCCACCAGTGTGAAGGTCGTCATCAGGATGGGGCGCAGCCGGTCGCGATTCGCCTGCAGAATGGCCGCCAGCCGTTCCATCCCCCGCGACCGCAGGGTGTTCATGTGGTCGATCTGCAGAATGGCGTTCTTCTTCACCACTCCGAACAACACGAGCAATCCCAGTGCGGAATACAGGTTCAACGTGTTGCCCGTCACCCACAGGGAGAACAACGCGAACGGCAGCGACAACGGCAGCGAAAGCAGGATGGTGAACGGATGAACCAGGCTTTCATACTGCGACGCCAGGATCATGTACATGAAGATCACCGACAGCAGAAACGCCCACAGAAATTCGTTGAACGTGCGCTCGAGCTCGCGGCCGCGGCCGGAAACGCGCACGCTGTATGCCGGCGGCAGGTTCATCTCGCGCACCTCCGTCTGCAGCGCCGCGAGCCGGTCCGCGAGCGCGTAACCCGGGGCGATCGACGCCCGCAGACTGACCTGTCGTTGCCGGTCCACGCGGTCGATCCGTGAGGCCGTCTGTTCGGCATGAATGCGCACGAGGTTGTCCAGCCGCACCAGCGCCCCGCCCCTGCCCGGCACGTAAAGCCTCGATATCGCCGCCGGATCGTTGCGGTCCCCCTCCGCCAGTCGCAATTGCACGTCGTAATCGTCATTCACCATCGGATCCCGAAACCGCGAGACGCGCTCGTCCCCGCCGACCATGATCCGGATGGCCCCGGCAATATCCTGCGTGTCCACTCCCAGCGCCGCCGCACGGTCGCGGTCGATCTCCACCCGCAGCTCCGGCGTGTCCAGCTTCAGCGTCGTGTCGGCGTCGAGCAATCCGAGTTCGGGCGCCCGCTGTCTCAGGGTTTCCGCATAGGCGCCCAAGGATTCGAGGTCCGGTCCCAGAAGGGAAAAATCGATTTCGAAGTTGGGGCCCCCGACGCTGATCGAACTGCGCGAACTCCGCACGGCGATCCGCAGTTCGCTGAATCTTCTCAGGCGCGACCGGACCTCCTGGGCGACCTCCTGCTGCGAGTAATTTCCCTGGAACGCCTCCCATGGCCTCAGGCTGACGAGGCGGCCCAACGAAAAGACCCGTTCCTCGTGCGGGGCGATCCGCACATAGACCCGTCCCTGGCCGGCGCCGCCGAAGCGGGTCGAACCGGCGCTCGACAGCAGGGTCCGGATTCGCGGCATCGAGAGCAGTTCGGCCTCGACCTCCAGCATGGCCTCGTTCATCGCCGTGACACTGGTGCCTTCCGGGCCGCGGATGCTGATTTCGAATTCGCCTTCATCGGTGCTGGCCGGGGTGAACTCCTGCGGCACCATCCGGTAAAGCGGAAACGAACCCAGCATCACCGCGACGGCCAGCACGGCCACAATCCAGCGATGCCGCATCGAGAATCGCAGGGCCGCGTAATAACCGCGATCGATCCATGCGTAGAACCCTCCGCGCGAAGCGCCCGCGGCGTGCCCCGTTCCCCCGCCCGCGCCGCGCCCGGAACTCAGCAACCGCGCGCTCATCATGGGCGTCAGGGTGAACGACACGAGCAGGCTTACCAGGACCGCCACGGCGGCAGTCAGACCGAACTGGAACAGGAACCGGCCCGAGACACTCGACATGAACGAGACCGGCACGAAGATCACGACCAGGCTGAAGGTCGTCGCCATCACCGCGAGACCGATCTCCGCGGTCGCCTCCCGGGCCGCCTCGAATGGCGCCATCCGCTTTTCCTCCACGAAGCGGAATATGTTCTCGAGCACCACGATGGCGTCGTCGATCACGATTCCGACCATCAACACCAGCGCCAGCATCGTCACGCTGTTCAATGTGAAGTCCATGGCCCACATCATGCCGAAGGTGGAGATGACCGACGTGGGGATGGCAACTGCGGCGATGACCATGGCGCGCCAGTTCCGCATGAACAGCAGGACGACCAGGCTGGCCAGGATGCTGCCCAGGATCAGATGCCGTTCGATCTCGTGCAGCGCCTCGTAGATGTAGCGCGACTGATCCTCGATCACCTCGAAGCTCACGTCCGGCGGCAATTGCGCCAGGACCGGCGGCAGTCGCGATTTGATGCCCTCGATCACGGCCACCGTGTTCGCGTCCGACTGGCGGCGCACCTCCAGCGTCACCGCGGGACGTCCGTTCAGGCGCGACACCGAGCGCAGTTCCTTGGTGCCATCCTCCGCCCGGCCGATGTCCCGCACCCGCACCGGCACCCCTTCCACCGTCGCGATCACCAGATCGTTGAACGCTTTGGGATCGGTGAGGCTCCCCATGGTCCGGAGGGTTTGCTCCCGCAGGCTGGTGGTGACATGCCCGCCCGGCACGTCGGCATTCTGCCGGACAATCGCCTCCCGGACCGCCGTGATCGGAAGTTGATAGGCGGCCAGACGGTCGGCATCCACCCAGACATTGATCGCGCGTTCCAGTCCGCCTCGAATGTCGATCTCGCCCACGCCCGGCGAACGCTCCAACTGCACCTTGACGATCTTGTCGGCCAGCTCGGTCAGTTCTCGAATCGTGCGCGGTCCGGACAAGGCGATGGTCATCACCGGCGAGCGGTCGGCGTCGAACTTGGAGATGACCGGCGGATCGGCCTCGCGCGGCAGTTCGTTGACCACCGAGGCGAGGCGGTTGCGCACGTCCTCGGCCGCCGAGTTCACGTCCCTGCCCAGATGAAACTGCACGATGACGAACGAGGTGCCGTAGCTGCAGATCGAGCGCAGTTCGTCGATTCCCTCGACGGTGTTGACGGCCTCCTCGATCCGCTGCGCCACCAGCGTCTCCATCTCCACCGGCGAAGCCCCGGGCAGCCGCGTGGAAATGTAGATGGTGGGAATATCGACCGCGGGCGTGCGATCCACGCCGAGATGCATGAAGCCGGTGGCGCCCACCACAACCAGCGCGAGAATGAGCATGGTCGCGAAGACCGGCCGGCGAATCGAAATGTCCGCGAGCTTTTGCATCGATCAGCTCCCGTTGCCGGCGGCCGGAGCCGGTTCGGAATGCAGCGTCATTCCGGGATCCGGAGGCGGCATGACCAGCTCCACCGGCTCTCCGTTGCGCAGGTTGCCTGGCGATAGGATCACGCGCTCCGACTCTTCCAAACCCGAAATCACCTCCACCCAGTTCGTGTCGTGTTCCCCGGTGACAATGTTCCGTTCGACCGCCCTGCCGTCCTCAAAAGCGAACACCTTTTCGACACCCGCGAAGGACACGACCGCCTCCGGCGGCACCGTGATGGCGGGCACGGTCGGGTTCACCACCACGGAGGCGCGCGCGAACATCCCCGGGTGCAGCGATCCATCATTCGCGATGTCCGCCTCGACCACCAGCATGCGCAATCGTGGATCAATGCCCGGGCTGATCCGGTCCACCCGTCCGGTGCGGAGCGTCGAGTCGCCCTCGATGGTCGCGCGCACCGTCTGCCCCGTCCGGATCAAGGGCGAATCCCGTTCGGTGATCTCGAGCCGCAATCGCAGCGGATCCACCTGGATCAATGTCACGACCGGATCCCCCACATTGAGGAATTCCCCGGGGCCGGCCAGCCGGGCTTGCACGACCCCATCGAATGGCGCCAGCAATCGGGTCTCCTCGAGCTGGCGGCGGGCAATGTCCAGTTCCACCCGGCGCTGCGCCAGCACCGCGATCCTTTGCCGCACCTCCTCGACCGCGTCCTCGTAACGCGTCGTTGCCACCGTGAATGCGGCCGAGGCGGAATCGAGTTCCGAATGCGACAACACGCCATCGTCGAAGAGCCGGCTGACGCGATCCCGATTGGCCCGGGCCTCCTGCAAAACCGCGCGAGCCTGCCTCACCAGACCGGCCTCCTCGACATCGATATCATCGTTTCCGTCATCCAGGGGCAATCCCAGCCGGGCCCGCGCCTGCGCCAGTGCCGCCTCCGACTGGCGCACGCGCAGCTCGTAGTCCCGCCGTTCAATCTCCGCCAGCACGCTTCCGGCGCGGACGCGGCTGCCCAGATCGACATGAATGCCGCTCAACCGGCCGGCGACCTTCACGCTTAGAGTGGCCTGTTCCTGCGCCGTGAACGAACCCAGCACCGTGACCGCGCGCTCCAGGTTCCGCCGGGCGGCGAGGGCAACCTGAACCTCCCGCACGGACTCCGCCTGGGACGATTCAATCGACGCCCGGGTATCGGAAGGTTTGCAGCCGAAGCCGCCCAACCCGGCGACACCCAGGCAGACGACCATGGCGGCCTTGCATGGAAAATCGACCGGGATTCGGCGTCCGCCCCGCCGCGCAATCTTCGGAATCTCGAAATGACTGATACTCATCGAAACACCCCCCTCACGCCGGATCGCGGGGACGTCACGTCGGCGACGGAGATCGCCGATGGACGGACCGTCCGGAACCGGGAGGCAGGCGATGCACTTTGCCAGAAGCCGTTTCGCTTGCCTACGGAGAAGTTGTGACGCCCGGCTTTACGTCTTGCCATTGTCCGGGCGGCGAATCATTTTCGCATCATGCGCTCTCATGAACTTCTGCGCGAGGTGCTTCAGAAAGGCAACGCCAAGCAGGTCGCCGCGGATCTGAATCTTTCCCTCTCCCTGATCTACAAATGGGCCGAGCCCTGCGAGGAGACCGGCAGCGGCGCCACCAATCCCCTGGACCGCATCGAGGCGCTGGTCCAGTCCACAAACGACGAACGCATCGTCCAGTGGATCTGCGAACGCGCCGGCGGGTTCTTCATCAGAAACCCCAAAGCCCACTGGCCTCACTCCTTTCACCTCATTCCCGCAACCAACCAGATTCTGCAGGAATTCGCCGACCTGCTCTCCGCCGTCGCCACCGCCGCCACCGACAACCGGATCACCCCGTCCGAGGCGACGGACATTCGCGCCCGCTGGGAGGCCCTCAAGTCCGTCACCGAAGGATTCGTCCATTGCTGCGAGCAGGGCAATTTCAACTCCCTGCCGGACGTCGCCGCCGCCTCTTCCCTGGTCAAGGGCCGGCCCTGAACCGCCGCCGATTCCCCATTTCACTCCCGCCGGCCGGCCGGACTCACGACGCGACCGCAAAGCGTGGAGCGTCCGGGATTCGAGGCTTTCCTGTTCTTTCCTCCCCCTTCTCTCCTGCCCTGGCATGGGCCGATTCGCCCAACGAGGCCTCGATATGGCGTAAATGCCCCAGCGCTCGGCAGGTGGAAGCCTTGCGTGGAGGCGAAGGCGGGCTCCTTTCACTTACTCCACTCCACTGAAACAATCGCAGTGAACCCCTCCGGTCACGGCACCAACGTCGCCCGATAATACTCCTCCGGCGGCGACTCGGCGGCTGGAATGTTTTCCAGGTAAAGCAGCGTCCCGGAACTGTCGCGGAACTCGAGCATCGTGCCCGTCTGCCATTCGTTGGTCATGAGCCCGGCGCGAGAATCAAGGGTGAACCGCTGGTCGGGCTGGCCGCCAAACAAATGGAGGCTCTGGTAGTTCTCTCCATCGCCGCTCAACGTCCGCGCGTAATCCAGGATCGTGATCGGCGTCAAATCCGGCACCACCCGGCTTCTCAAAATGACGCCCTCGATTCCCGCGGCAACCAGCAGCGCGCCATCCGTCGCCGCCGCGGATAGCGATTTGCGCGTGATCGTTCCCACCGAATGCCAATCCACCAGGTTGGTGCTCGAAAGCACGGCGCCCTGATTGCCCACCACATACCAGGCGCCATCGATATAAACCACGTCGTTCAACCACGAGGTGGTGTTGCTGACACGCGGCTCCCAGTCGATGCCGTCGCTGCTCGTGAGGATCGTTCCCTCTTGTCCGACCGCCATCAGCACGTCGCCGGCGTGGCGCACCCGATAAAGCCAGTTCGCCGTGCCTGAAGTCCGGAGCGTCCAGTTCGTGCCATCCGGGCTGGACAGCAACGCGCCATCGTCCCCCGAAGCGATCACTCCCCCGGGATGGGCCGCCAGGCCGGACAGAAACGCGGAGGAAGGCGTCTGGTGCACCACCCAGTTCGTCCCGTCGGGACTGCTCAACACCTCGCCCAAACCCCCGCTCACCAGATGGGTTCCGCCGAAGCTTGTCACCCCCTGCAAATCGTTCGAGGTCGGACGCGGTTCGACGGCATGCCAGACGACGCCCAGCGTGCTGACCATCTGGGTGATCGTCATGCCCGATTCGTTGGTCGTCACAATCTCGACCTCGTCATTCGGGCTGACCATCAGACTCCCGGCGTTGCCTGCCGCCACTAACAGGTTTGTCGTGCCGCCGAGGCCGAGAAATATGGAATTCGTCACCGCCTCGGGCACGACCTCCAATTCCCAGTCGATCCCGTCCCTGCTGGTCATCACGGTCGCGCGATCCCCCACCGCCACGTAAAGCTCCGGCGTCCGGAACACATCGAACAACCAGTTCCGCACCGAGGGAGCGGATTCAATCCAGAAATACGGTTCGCCATTCGTTTGATACCCTTCGACAACCATCCCCGTCCGCCCCGCGATCATGAAAAAATCCGGCCACCCGATGTTGGCCAGGTAGGTCCAGGGCGGGGGTCCCGCCTCCTTATCCAGTTCATTCGACCACGACCCGCCTTCGAACAAACGCACCTCCTCATTGCCGACCGCCACGCGTTCATCCCCCGCTTGCGCCGTGTGAAACAGATTCCTCGATGCGCCGGTCGGATCCGACAGCCAGAGGATGCCCCCATTGGTGCTGAACAGGGTCACCCCGTCGTTTCCGACCACCGTGAAGCGCCCGGCGGAATGCGCCACGCGGTTCAAATGCGCTCCGGTCCCGCTCAACCGCGCCATCCAGTTCGTGCCGTCCGGGCTGGTTGCAATCCGTCCGGTCTCGCCGACCGCCACAAACACCCCGTCGCCATACGCCACTCCCCGCAACCAATCGGAGAACCCGGCATTCTGGCGATTCCACTCGATTCCATCCGGGCTGGTATAAACCGCGCCCCGGTCACCCACCGCGACCGCCAACGACGGAGACGCCGCCACCGCCTCAAGCCAGTCGTCCGTTGGCCCGTCCAGCAGGGTGCCGGCGTGAAACTCCGGGTCCGAGTCCGAGTAAAGCACCGTCCCGCGTTCCCCCGTGATCAACAGGCGCGATCCAAGAAATGTCACCGCCCGCAACGAATGAGTGGTTCCGCTCTCGCGGGGAAGCCAGGCCAGCAGGTTTCCGCTCGTGTAAATCCGCCCGCATTCGGCCACCTGCACGGCCAGTCCGCGCGAAGGCGAATACGACATGTCCACAATGTTGTTCCCATGGGGGTGGGGATTGGACCAGTGCCAGCGCAGTGGGGAAGACCCCGCAGATGCGGCGGGCCCGGCGGCACAAAACAGGACCAACAGGCAGACCCCGGCAACCACCGGGGAACGAACCGAGGCATGCGCCGTTTGCTTCATCACGTCAGACAACGGTGAGGAAGCCTATCGACTCATCGCGCCTGACGCACTCCTTGTTTTTCGAATGTCCTCTCCCACCGGGACCGACAGCGCGAAATGGGTTCCCGTCGGTCCCGTGCGGCGCAGGACCAACTCCGCCCCCAGGTGATTCGCCAGTTGTTTGCTGATTGCCAGGCCGATGCCACTCCCCCCTTTCTTGGCCGACTTGCAGGGCACAAACGGGTTCTCCTTCAATTCCTCCGGCAGACCCGGGCCCTCGTCCCGGATGTCGCAGTCGATGCGTCCCTCCTTCCGGATCAGGAAGACCTCGACCCGCCCGGCCGCCGGGCTCGCCTGAAGCGCGTTATGGATCAGGTTCATCAAGATCAACGCCAGCAGATTGGCCGTCCGGTTCGTGAGCACCGCCGCGCCCTCGACCTTCAGTTCCAGGGCAATCTCCCGCTCCTTCGCGGCCGGTTTCCCGCGCGCCCCGATCAGCTCACCCAACTCCTCTAGGGTCACCTCGTATTGGACCCCTTGTTCCTCCTCTCTCAGCACGCTGACAATCTGATTGATCAGCAATTGCATCCGCCGCGTCGATTCCGCGGCCGCCTGCCAGTCTGAATCCGCCTCCCCGCCCCGCGCGGTGACAAATTCCCGCAGACCGTACAGCGGATTCTTGAGTCCGTGAATCAAATGGGCCGCCACGGCCCCCACCGCCGACGTGCGCGCGGCCAGCGCCAGCTCCTCATTGGCGCGCAACAGATCTTCCGTGCGCCGCGCCAGCACCCCCTGGGATCCACGCAATCGCGCAAACGCCCAGCTCAGCGCCCCCACCAGTAACCCACCACCCACGAGAAACGCGGCCGACGCCTGCCAGATCAATTGCCGGTCCAGCCGCGCAAACTCCACGGCAATTCCCTGTCCCTCGATTAAAAACTGCGCCACCCCCAATAACTCCTCCCCTTCGCTGTCATGCAATGGAACGTTCACCTCGAGCAACGGAAAGGGCGATTCGGGAAACTCCTCGCCAGGATCCGGCAGAAAAAGTTCCGACAGGCGCGCCTCGGGCCGGAACTCGCTGACGGGCTCCAGCCGCTTCATGTTCTCCAGATGCCGCCCCGCCAGATCCGCCTCCAATACATACCACGGAAGCGCCCATACGAACCTTCCGTCCGGCCCGAACAATCGCGTCCCCAGCACCCCTTTCAGCCGTGAGCTCTTCAGAATCACCTCCTGCTGGGTCCCCGGATCCTCCATGGGCCCCAGCAACACCTTCCCTTCCGGGTCCTTATACTGGTGCAGCAACGTCACGGCGTGTAGCACGGCCCCGTCGCGACCCGCGATCTGGCGGCGGATGCTCTCGCGCACGTCCATCGTGGTCAGCAACACGACGCCGCCCACGATCAACAGACTCAGTCCCGTCACCAACCCCTGCACCCTCAGGGATCGGGATCGCAACCGTTGAATTGAATCAACCCTGCTCATCGACGCGCCAATTCTCCCCCACTC
>DATKEE010000325.1:0-4153 GCA_035544555.1 Candidatus Methylomirabilota bacterium | reverse complement strand
GGACGGGGAATGGTCGCTCGACCTTCCCATGACGGATGTCGGTTACTTTCGCGCCAAGGCCTACATCGTCGATCCGCACGGACATCAGGTGTGGCCCGCGGGTCCGGACGTTGGGATCTGTGTGCATCCCGACAATTACCGCACGGGTAACACCATTTATTGCGCCTTCACGCGGATGTTCGGGCCGGCGAAGACCGAGCGGCAGGCAATCGATCCGCGGCGGGAATCGGAGTGGCGGCGGCTCGATGAACAGGGCTGCACGGTGATCCCGCCCTCGGGAAAGCTGCGCGATATGATCCGCCATCTGCCGCACGTGTTTGATACGCTGGGATGCCGGATACTGCATTTGCTGCCGGTGGGTCCGACGCCGGCGACCTACGCGCGGTTTGGACGGTTTGGCAGTCCCTACGCCTGTCTGGATTTGACGGCGATTGATCCGGCGCTGGTGGAGTTTGACCGGCGGACGACCGGGGTGGACCAGTTTTGCGAGCTGACCGAGGCGGTGCATCTCCGGGGAGGCCGCATCTTGTTGGACATTGTCATCAATCACACCGGCTGGGGGTCCACGCTGCAGGAGGATCATCCGGAATGGTTTCTCCGGGATGACGCGGGCCAGTTTGTCAGTCCCGGCGCGTGGGGCGTGGTGTGGGAGGACCTGGTGGAAATTGAACCGCGTCACGTCGCGTTGTGGGAGGAGCTGGCGGCGGCATTGATCGAGTGGTGCCGGCGCGGAGTGGACGGGTTCCGCTGTGACGCCGGCTACAAGGTTCCGGTTCCCGTCTGGCAATACCTGATCGCGCGCGTGCGCCGGGAGTTTCCCGAGACGCTGTTTTTGCTCGAGGGGCTGGGAGGATCGTGGGAGGCGACGGAGGCATTGCTCACCGAGGGAGGCATGCAATGGGCATATTCGGAGTTGTTTCAAAACCACGAAGGCGAAAAGGTCGCGAACTATCTCGATTACGCGCTGAGCCAGAGCGAACGCGTGGGGACGTTCGTTCATTACAGCGAGACGCATGACAACGACCGGCTGGCGAAGCGGGGACGCGTGTGGTCGCTCCTTCGCAACCGTCTGTGCGCGCTTGCGAGCGTCAACGGCGCGTTCGGTTTCACCTGCGGCGTCGAGTGGCTGGCGGACGAGAAGATCAATGTGCATCAAAGCAGCGGGCTGGCGTGGGACAACCCGGAGAACATTGTCCCCGAACTCGCCCGGCTCAACCGGCTGCTGGAGGAACATCCCTGCTTCTTCGATGGCGCCGAACTGAAGCGTCTCAGTCCCCCGGATTCGCCGGTGTATGCCTTGCGACGGGTATCGGCCGAGGGCAGGGACTGTGTATTGGTGCTCGTCAACACCGACCCGCTCCACGCGCATTCGTTGCGCCTCGCGCGAGGCCTTATTGAAATGCCGGACACACCGCCGGACCGGAGCTTTACCGCCAGGCCCTGGCCGGATCTCCTGGGCCAGTCGCCCCCGAAGACAAGGCGCACCAAGTCCGACGAAATTGAGTTCAAGTTTTCCGCCGGAGCCGCCTTCTGCCTGTCGCCCTCGGAACGCCCCGTGGGGCTGGCCGGGGCGGCGTATCGTCGCGCCCGCGCCCACGTCGCATGGGCCGTCAGCGCCGCCCGGGAGCTCCTGCATGTGGAGCAAATCGGACCGTTCGACTGGCGGGCGCTGGCGGAACGAATCGAACAGGACCCCGGACGAATACTCGCCGCGCTGTCGCGGGTTGATCGCGAACTGGCGGGCATGGATTTTCCGGCGGCTCTCGATGCGGGCGTCGATCAACATGCTCCCGTCTTGACGTGGATGCTCCGGGACATCCGTCGCATCGTCCCGGTGCCGCCGGAGCATTGGTTGTTGATCCGGGACAGCGTTCCATTCCGCGCGCGGTTGTCGATCTCGAGCCATTCTCCCAGGCTGAATCTGGAGTCGGTCGCGGCGGGGGACGGGCACATGGCGGCGATTCCGCCACAGTCCAGATCGGCGGAGGCAATGCTGGCTCTGGAGCGCTACGCGGAGCGCGGGGAAAGGGTCTCCGCCTCGCTGCGGTTGCTGGCGCGCGATCCGGTGTACCGGCCGGTTTTGCATCCCGCGCGCGAGCCGTTGCGGGCGACGACCGTCCTGCTCACCAATGGGATCGGCGGCATGGCGCGGTTGAACATCGATCTGGGATCGATCCGGTCGAAATACGATTGCCTGCTGGCGGCCAATCTCCATCCCTCGCTGCCCGTGGACCGGCATGTGTTCGCGAAACGGGCGCGCGTCTGGGTGAACGCCGACGGATTCATCAGCGCTCTCGATGCCCGCAACCTGGTCGCCATTGAGGCGGGGCCGCCGGCAGTCTGGCGGTTTGTCGCCAACGCTGGCGACGGACGAACCGTCGAGGTGGAACTCACCATGGACATGGTGGAGGGAAGGAACACGACGCTGTTGGACTTCCGTCGTCCTTCGGCCTCGGCAGCACGGGGGGTTCAGCTTCCCGACCATTGTGACGTGAGGCTGACCGTGCGGGTGGACATCGAGGATCGGAACTTCCATCAGGAAACGAAGCGCAACCCCGGGACGGAGCATCATTTCCACTCGCATTGCCAGGCGTTGCCGGACAGTCCGGGATTTGCCTTCACGCCGGCCGCCGACCGGAAACTCCGCGTGCACGCCACCGCCGGCGGTTATCATTCCGAGGAGGAGTGGTCGTTGGATCTACCGCATTCGGTTGAAGCCAGCCGCGGGATGGAAGCCGCCGGCGACGCGTTCAGTCCGGGTTGGTTCGATCTGCCATTGGCGAAGGGGGGGCATGTCCGGCTGATAGTGACGGCTGAATCGGAAGAGCGCGAACGTGAGGAGAAGGCATCGGGGATCCGTTTGGATCGGAGCGGCAAGAGTGGGGCTGTGTTTCCCGCAAGCGACAGCTTCGGCACGCAACTGTTGAATGCGGCGCGGGCGTTTGTCGTGCGTCGGGATGACGGAGCGACGGTAATCGCCGGGTATCCGTGGTTTCTGGATTGGGGGAGGGACACGTTGATCTGCGCCCGCGGATTGCTGGCGGCGGGCATGACGGAGGGGGTGACGCAACTGCTCGTGACGTTCGGGCGCTTTGTGGACCGGGGCACCCTGCCGAACACCATTCATGGTGAAGACGCGTCGAACCGCAACACGTCCGACGCTCCGTTGTGGTATGGGATCGTCTGTGAGGAGGCGGCGGAAACGTTGGGAGGAGACTTTCATCGGACACCGGTGGGCGGGCGGCATGAGGATTTTTCGGCGGTGCTGCTGGCGATTGCGGCCGGCTATCTTCGCGGCACACCGAACGGAATCCGTGTGGATATGGAATCCGCTTTGGTCTGGAGCCCGGCGCATTTCACATGGATGGATACGAATCATCCGGCCGCCACGCCCCGCGAAGGGTATCCGGTGGAAATCCAGGTGCTCTGGATCCGGTTGCTGCGTCAATTGGATCGACTGGGACTGCCGGCGGTTGGGGAGGCGTGGTCCGCGCTGGCGGATCGGGCTCTGGACTCGCTGAACCGGTACTACTGGCTTGAGGCGCAAGGGTGGTTTGCGGATGGGCTCATCGCAGCCTCCGGACAAGCGGCACGAGAAGCGATTCCCGACACGGCGCTCCGCAGCAACGGACTGTTTGCCGTCAGCCTCGGACTGGTGACGGGCGAACGCGCGCGCCGATGCGTCGAAGCGGCGCGGGATCATCTCGTCGTTCCCGGGGCATTGCGCAGTCTTGCGCCCCTGCCGGTGACGCCGCCGCTGCCGGTCCACGCTCCGGATGGACGTCTGTTGAACAATCCGGATGAACCCTATTGGGGGCGTTACGAGGGGGACGAGGATACGCGGCGCAAACCGGCCTACCACAATGGCACGGCGTGGACGTGGACCTTTCCGAGCTTTTGCGAGGCGCTGGCCCGGGCCTGGGAGTTTGAGGGCATGGCAGTGGCGGCCGCGCGGGCTTATTTGGGCAGCATGGACCGATTGCTGGAGGAGGGATGCATGGGCCAGATTCCCGAGATTGTGGATGGAGACGCTCCCCATGGGCAACGGGGTTGTGACGCGCAGGCGTGGGGAGTGACCGAGGCGGTGCGGGTCTGGAAGCTATTGAACGGAGTTTGAGTGGGTAATGGGATTGTGGCTGGGATTGGAGGAACG
>DATKEE010000324.1:0-3927 GCA_035544555.1 Candidatus Methylomirabilota bacterium | reverse complement strand
GGCAGTCTGGAAGCCGGCCTTGCCGAACTCAATGCAGAAATCGAGGCGCAAAAACAGCTCATCCACACTGCCGAAGCCGCCGCCATCCAATTCGCCCAACGCGACCAGGCCCTCTGGAAGACCGAGGAAGCGTGGCAGGATGCCATGCTCGATTACGAGCGAGCCGCCCTCAACGTGCTGATGGCGGAGCAGCGCCTCCTCATGCAAAAGGCTGAACTGGCCAACCTCCATTCGCGTGTGGCGTTCCTCATCCAGGAGATGCGCAAGGCAATCGTGCTCAACACGCAGACCCTCAACCCTCTGGCGCGTCCCGACTACCGCCTCTGGATGGATTTCGTCAATCGCCACGCCGAGGATTCCTTCATGCGCGCGCAGGAGTGGCTTTACCTCGCGGCGAAGGCGGCCCAATACAAGGTCAACAGCAGCGCCAACGTGTCTGACATCGGCGCCCGCATCGAGGCCATCCTTCGCGCCCGGCGTGGCACGGATCTGCGCGTGATTCGCAACCAACTGAGCGCGGACGTGAATACGTTATACCTGGCCCAGGGCACGCCGACGACGGCACTTCCCATTCCATTTCGAATCCGTCACTACGTGGTTCAGAACAACTTCGTGGCCTTCGACCTGGAGGGCGACATAGATCCTGCCCTCTCCCTCTTTGAAACCCAACTCGACGGCGAAAGCTCGCTGCTTGCGAGCGATGCCGCCTGGCTGGAGTTTCTGAACAGTCGCGTGATTGTGGATTCCACCACGGGTTCCGTCCGGCTGGAGATTCCTTTCTCGACGAGCCTGCACCGCCCCAATGTGGTTCCCGGTCCCGGCTTCGAGCCGCTCAAGGCGCGCCAGAACCCGCTCTTCAGCAACACGCGCTACAGCGACCTGATCGGTTTCACATCGGGCAGTTCCACCGCTTTCGGCGTGCGGGTGAACATCCGCGGCCGCAATCTCAGCCTCGACTCGGGCCAAAACGTCGTGGCCCGCTTGCGCCAGGAGGGCGCGTCCTATTTGCGCACCGCCAAGTGGGAAGTCAATCCGCAGGCCTTCCGCGTGTGGAATCTGAAGCCCGTGGACGGATTGGTGATCTGCAGCGTCAATGGTTCGGGTGCCGCGACCCTCAGCACCCCCCAGTTTCACGAGCGCAGTCCGGCCAATGACCGGTGGATTTTGGTAATCGACACCCTCGAAGGCGCGGGGGGCAACAATGGCGCGCTGTTGAGTCAGTTGCAGAACATCACGGACATCGAGGTGGCCTTTTCGATCAAGGCCTTCACCAACTAACAACACGACCAAACCATGAGAACACGAATCCTACACGTTGGCGCGCTGGCCGCTCTGGTGGCCATGGCGGGTGCCTGCACGGCGAGCGCTCAATCCATCCCCCAACTCGTCAGCTTTCAGGGGCGGTTGACCGCCGCGGACGGCGAACCGCTGCCCAGCGGGACGTATGGCGTCACCTTCGAGCTATTCAACAGCCCGGACCCCGCCGAACTCGATCCGGTGTGGGGAGCCACCTACACTGTCGTGGTCGTGTCCGGCCAGTTCAACGTCATTCTGGGCGCCGCGGGAGGGACACCGGTGCCCGACGCGGCAACCACTGAACTGGGCGCTGCTTTCGCCGCTGGCGACCGCTATCTGCAAATGACCGTGCTGACTGATGCCGACGGAGACGAACTGCCCGAGCCGCAAGTACTCCTGCCCAGGCAGCAGATCCTCTCGGCGCCTTACGCATTGACCGCGGCCAACGTGACCGATGAAACTATTACGACTGGAAAGGTGTCGGATGCTGCCATTACAACCGCCAAACTTGCCGATGGAGCCGTGACCGCATCCAAGATGGGCTCGGATGTCGGTGTGTGGCTGAGATCGGGTCAAGAGGTTTCCATCACCGGTGTCAGGGTTGCTGTTGGCACGTCCGACCCAACCGTCCGCCGATTTACGGTCCAGGGAAACGGCGGGCTTTTGCGACTGCAGAGCGACCGGCTGAACGGCGCCACGTTCATCGAACATTTCGCAGATGGTAGCTCCCAAGACAGAAGCGCCTGGGTGGGCTTTGGCGCTAACGGCACTGCCCATTTCACGATCAACAACCAAAAGTCAGGTGGAAACATCGTGTTGTCTCCAGGATCCGGCGGCAGCGTGGAGTCGGGAAACTTTACGGCAACGAGCCCGGGTTCGGGGGCTCGCGGTCGATTCGGCTTCGACAACAGCATCGTGGCATGGGCCCGGGTGAATGCCGATGGAACCGTGCAGAGGAGCGTCGGGTTGGGAAGTCCGGCGGTCACCAAGGCAGCCGGATCAGGCCGGTATTTCGTCAGCATCTCGGGCTCGGCCGCCATGACCGCCTCCACCACCTTGATTCCTATCGTCACCCCGCTTCATGGTTCACAGCCCCGCTTCGCAACCGTGTTGACGTCCTCAACAACCGGTTTCGAAGTCAATATTTGGAATCCTAACGGCGTCAGACAGGATACCCCTTTTGTCCTTATTGTTACGGGGCGCTGACAGGAAGGTCCCCGATGCATGCTCAAGCAGGAGAATTCCCCTCCGCGCGGGCCAGCCTGTTGGCTGTCGTAACCGTGGGGCTCCTGGTGCCCGGCCCGATCGCGCTACTTGGCGACAGCCGCTCCGTTTCCGCCTCCAAGATCTCGCTACCATCCGGTCCCGGTTCGGTTGAGGGCCTGGGCGAATCCTTCGAGCCGCAACTGAACACCGGCACCTACGCCATGGGGTTGCCGTTCAATCTGCCACCCGTCCGCGGTGCGGTGCAGCCTGAGGTGCGCCTGGCTTACAACTCCGGTTCGGGCAACGGCCCGCTCGGCCTGGGCTGGCGACTGGATGTGCCGTGCGTTCAGCGGCAGACGGACAAGGGCCTGCCGCGATATGCCGACGAGGACACATTTATCAATTCCGTTGGCGAAGAACTGGTCGCGCTGGCCGACGGCACGTTTCGCGCGGAGAATGAAGCGGCCTTCACGCGCTGGGAAAATCTTGGCACCAATGGCTGGCGGGCAACGCGCCGCGACGGCACGGTGTTGCGCTACGGGCAGACCACGCAAGCGCGTCAGGATCATCCCACCCTGGGCACTTTCAAATGGATGCTGGGGTCAGCCCAGGACCGCAACGGGAATCGCGTCGAATACTCTTACGTCAAGGACGCGGGGCAGATTTATCTGAGTGCGATTGAATTCGGTCATCATGCCACCCAGCCGTCGTCCATTTACCGGCTGACCTTCCAGTATGAAGAGGACCGGGCCGACCCGCTGGCGGATTATCGCGGCCGCTTTCGTGCGGAAACATGCTGGCGGCTGGCCAGTGCCACTCTGGAGTTTGAGGGCCGCCGCATTCGTTTCTGGCGCTTCGAATATCACGAGGATTGGCCGCTCTCCCTGCTGGCCCGGTTCACCCAGTTTGGCGATGAGCGCAGCGACATCGGAGCGGGCGCGCAACTCAATCGGGATTACCTCCCGCCGGTGACCTTCGAGTACTCGCAACCACCGCTGGGCGAAAGCCGGCAATGGCGGGACGTCACGCCGTTCCAGGACATCCGTTTCTCCATTCGCGAAGCGGACCTCGTGGATTTGAACCAAGACGGTTTGCCGGACGTGCTGTTGTACGAGGACGGGCGGTATTACTCCTACCTCAATCGGGGGCCGGCACTGCCCTTCGGCGCCGCTCAACAGTTCACCTCGCCGGTTTTTTATCCCGCGCTCGATCTCGCCACGACCAAGCTGACCGACCTGCGAGGCGACGGCAGCGTGAAGGTGCTCGTCGAGGAGGACGGAAGCTATTACTACCGCGCGTTCACCAGCGCCACCACACTGGGCGCGGACGTGGACTACCAGGTGCCGGGCGATTACCCGCTCAGTGATCCGGCGGTGCAGTTGGTCGACATTGACAACGATCGGGCGCTGGACTTTGTGGCGGCGG
>DATKEE010000323.1:0-3363 GCA_035544555.1 Candidatus Methylomirabilota bacterium | reverse complement strand
AGCGGACCGTGAGCCCCGAAGTCGGTGACGTTTTGGAGTGCGGCGATGGAGCGGAGCAGATTCGCCGCTTTTCGAGCGGGTGAGGAGGTGGTGCGCTGTATGAACGTCCGTCCGGCATGCGAAAGCGGTAGAGGGCTTCGCGCACAACCGCACTGCAAAACGCCGGCGCGAGGATTGGGGCGGCTTGGGAAGTCGGCGATGGAGGGGAGGGGGGCATGAAATCCGTGCTGGACGATGTCGGGGGTGACGGGCAATAAGGGGGCATGGCAGGTGATTTCTACGAGTCGGACCGGGCGGTGGCGGAGTATCTCCTGTTTCATTACGGTTCCGCCGAACAGGTCATGCCCTGGAGTTCGGGGCCCCTGAATGCCGTGAATTTCGCGGCGCGCTGTGTCAGTGAGTGTCTGAACCCGGAGGGGTTGCCGGAGAACGCGAGAGCCCTGGATCTGGGGTGCGCGGTGGGGCGTTCCACGTTTGAACTCGCGCAGCACTGCGCCGAGGTGATCGGGGTGGATTCCTCGGAAAAGTTCATTGAGACTGCGCGCGAACTGCTGGATCAGGGATCGGTCCAGTTCAGTTACGTGGAGGAAGGGGAACTTAAAATTCCCGGAACGGCGCGCGTGCCGGGAGGCGTGGAGCGTCAGCGGGTCCGGTTTGAGCGGGCGGATGCCGCGGATCTGCCAAAGGACCTGGGCGAGTTCCACGTGGTATTGATGGCGAACCTGATCGACCGGTTGCAGGACCCGAAGCGTTGCCTCAAACAATTGCCGGGCCTGGTCAAACCCGGCGGCCAGCTCATCCTGACGTCGCCCTACACGTGGTTGACGGAATACACACCGCGCAGGAACTGGCTGGGCGGATTCGAGAAGGGTGGGAAACGGATCAAGACTCTGGACACCTTGAAGACGCTGCTGGGGGAGGATTTCGATCTGGTGGAGACGAGGAATCTTCCGTTTCTCCTCCGGGAACATTCGCGCAAGTTTCAGTGGAGCATGGCCGAGGCGAGCCTGTGGCGGCGGAAGGGTGGCGGAGAATCGGCGCCGGTTTCGACGCCGGGTGAATGAATCGAAACCGCGTCATCGTCGCGTGGGCGGTATTTCTGGCGACGTTTTTGTGGCTGTTGTTTCCCGTGGAGGGGCCGGGACCGCGGGCCTTGTGGCCCAGCGCCGTGGCGGTGGGTCTGGCCTTTGTCACGCGGGATATTTATCTCTCGCTGTTCCTCGGCGCCTTTTCCGGCGCGATCCTTCTGCGCCATGGCAACGTGGCCGGCGCATTTCTTGACCTGCCCGCCCGGTATCTTCTGCCGGCGCTTCAGAATCCGTGGAATCTCAGCGTCCTCGTGTTCACGCTGATGATGGGCGGCTTTGTGGAGTTGTTGAACCGGCAGGGTGGAATGGCGGCGCTGGCGGACGGGTTTCTCGGACGATCACGAACCCGGCGTCGCGCGGGCCTGGGGGTGTTCACACTGGGCTGGGTGATGTTCATCGACGGACTCGCCAACGCGATGCTGGTTGGCAGGACGATGCGACCGATTGCGGATCGCGCGCGGCTGTCACGGGAGAAGCTGGCCTTCATCGTGGATTCAACATCCTCGCCGATCGCGGGCCTGGCGCTGATTTCCACGTGGGTGGCGTATGAAATGTCGGTCATCCGGGAGGGGTTCGAGAATCTGGGGGATCCGGCGCGGTGGGGCGGGGTCGCGCCGTTTCAGATGCTGGTCGAGAGCCTGCCGTATCGTTTCTACAATTATCTGGTGCTGTGGATCGTGTTTCTGACGATCTGGCTGGGGCGCGATTACGGTCCCATGCTGAAGGCGGAGCGCCGCGCCGCGGCCCTGCACGAAGCGAAGGAGTCGGCGGAGGAGCCCGGGGAATCGCGGTGGGGACGGGTGTTTGTGGCGTTGCTGCCGCTGATGGTGCTGATCTTCGTGGTGTTCGGCGGGTTGTATGTGCAGGGAGGGGGGCTGGAGGCACCGTTGACCCTGGCGAACATGATTGCGGCCTTTGGACGGGCCGACGCGGCGCTGGTGTTTGTGTGCGCGACGGCGTTCGCGGTGGTGGCGGCCATGCTGGTGGGCGCGGTGTTTCCGAACGGGAGATCGGAAGGCGGGATGGTGCGGACTTTTTTTGAGGGGATGAACCGGATGTTTCTGCCGGCGTTGATCCTTGTGTTTGCATGGATGCTGAACGGGATCATCCAGGAGATCGGGACCGCTCCGTATCTTGTGTCGTTGCTGGGAGACCGGCTGCCTGCGGGCTGGCTGCCCGCGACGGTGTTTTTGCTGGCGGCGGTCGTGTCGTTCAGCGCCGGAACGTCGTGGGGAACGATGGCCATTGTGATGCCGCTTGTCATTCCGCTGGCGGTGGCGTTATCGGGGGTGGAGACGGCGATTGCTGGAGGGGGCGTGCTGGTGCCGACAATCGGGGCGGTGCTGGCGGGCGCGGTGTTCGGGGATCATTGTTCGCCGATCAGCGATACGACGATTGTGTCGGCGGTCAGTTCGGATTGCGACACGATGGCGCACGTGCGAACGCAGATGCCGTACGCGATGACGGCGGCGGTGCTGGCGTTGGCGGTGGGGTATGGCCCGGCGGGATGGGGGGTTCATCCGGCCTGGCTGTTGGGAGCGGGGCTGGCGGCGTGCTGGGCCATGGTGCGGTTCGCCGGCCAAAGGGGTCAGTCCTAAACATTGACACAAATAGGGTCGGCTGGTAGGGGTCGTCGATGCCAAGGAAGCTGCGAGTGGAGTATCCGGGGGCGATTTATCATGTGATGAATCGCGGGGACCGGAAGGAGGCTATCTTTCGGGATGACGAGGATCGGAGGGTTTTTTTAAGAACGCTGGGCGAGTGCTGCGCCAGGACGGGTTGGCAGGTGCACGCGTGGTGTTTGATGTTCAATCATTTTCATCTGGTCGGGGAGACACCGCGGGCAAATCTGGTTGCGGGGATGAAGTGGTTTTTGGGGACCTACACGACCCGATTCAACAAGCGGCACAAGCTGTCGGGACATTTGTTCAGCGGGCGGTACAAGGCGCTGTTGGTGGATGTGTCGGGCGACGGGTATTTCAGGACCGTGTGTGATTACGTCCATTTGAATCCCGCGCGGGCGAAGTTGCTGCGGGTGGAGGATCCGTTGAGGGCTTATGCCTGGAGCAGTTTTGCCGAGTCTTTGAAGGCTCCGGGGAGAAGACCGGAGTGGCTGCGTGTGGACCGGTTGCTGGGAGAACACGGGAGTCGCAAGGACAGCGCGGCGGGGCGTGCACAATTCGAGTCGAGGATGGAGGAACGCCGCAGGGCGGAGGATGTGGGGGCTTATCGGACGATCCGGCGGGGGTGGTGTTTCGGGGATGAAATATTCCGC
>DATKEE010000322.1:0-10319 GCA_035544555.1 Candidatus Methylomirabilota bacterium | reverse complement strand
CTTGCGGCAATCTTTGGCCTTCACGATCAGCCGTATGCTTTACCTGGCGCATCATGAAATCAAAATAGTCCTTATTCGTTATCATAGTCGTTTGGTGGCCGTTGATTAGCCGATGATTACCAGATTCACGCCTTCGCGTAAACCTCCGCGCCTTTCTCCACAAACTCCTTCGACTTTTCTTCCATCCCCTTCTTCAGCGCTTCTTCTTCCGCGATGCCTTGCTCTGCTGCATATTTCCGCACGTCTTCCGTTATCTTCATGCTGCAAAAGTGTGGCCCGCACATGGAACAGAAGTGCGCGGTCTTCGCGCCTTCCTGCGGGAGGGTTTCGTCGTGGAACTCGCGCGCGGTGACGGGGTCGAGGCTGAGGTTGAATTGATCTTCCCAGCGGAATTCGAAGCGCGCCTTGCTCAACGCGTTGTCGCGGTATTGCGCGCCGGGATGGCCTTTGGCCAGGTCGGCGGCGTGCGCGGCGATTTTGTAGGCGATGACGCCGTCTTTCACGTCCTTCCTGTTCGGCAGGCCGAGGTGTTCCTTGGGCGTGACGTAGCAGAGCATCGCGCAGCCATACCAACCGATCATCGCCGCGCCGATGCCGCTGGTGATGTGGTCGTAGCCGGGCGCGATGTCGGTGGTGAGCGGCCCGAGCGTGTAGAACGGCGCTTCGCCGCACCATTCGAGTTGCCTGGCCATGTTTTCCTCGATCATGTGCATGGGCACGTGGCCCGGGCCTTCGTTCATCACCTGCACGCCCTTGGCCCACGCGCGTTGGGTGAGTTCGCCCTGCACTTCGAGTTCGCCGAATTGCGCCTGATCGTTGGCGTCGGCAATCGAGCCTGGACGCAGGCCGTCGCCGATGCTGAACGAAACGTCATACGCGGCCATGATGTCGCAGATGTCGTCCCAGTGGGTGTAGAGGAAATTTTCCTGGTGATGCGCGAGACACCACTTGGCCAGGATGCTGCCGCCGCGCGAGACGATGCCGGTCATGCGGTTCGCGGTGAGCGGCACGAAGCGCAGCAACACGCCGGCGTGGATGGTGAAGTAATCCACGCCTTGCTCGGCCTGTTCGATGAGGGTGTCGCGGAACAGTTCCCAGGTGAGGTCCTCGGCTTTGCCGCCGACCTTTTCGAGCGCCTGATAAATCGGCACGGTGCCGATGGGCACGGGGGAGTTGCGGAGGATCCATTCGCGCGTGGCGTGGATGTTCTTGCCAGTGGAGAGGTCCATGACGGTGTCCGCGCCCCACTTGGTGGCCCAGCGCATTTTCTCGACTTCCTCCTCGATGCTCGACGCGACGGCGCTGTTGCCGATGTTGGCGTTGATCTTCACCAGGAAGTTGCGGCCGATGATCATCGGCTCCGACTCGGGGTGATTGATGTTCGACGGGATGATGGCGCGGCCGGCGGCGACTTCCGACCTGACAAACTCTGGAGTAATCTCAGCCGGGATGCGCTGGGGGAAACGGCGGAAGACGCCGGGCGTGTAATCTGCAATTTGAGATTTGAGATTTGAGATTTGAGAGGAGCCGGCGTGCTGTTTGTTCAGGTCGTTGCGCGTGTTGTCCTTCGATAAATCTGAGATTTGAGATTTGAGATTTGAGATTCCGAGGTTCTCGCGAAGGGCGATGAATTCCATTTCGGGCGTGATAATGCCGGCGCGGGCGTATTGGAGCTGCGTAACGACCCTGCCCGGTTTGGCTCGCAGCGGCTTGCGCCGCAATCCCGGGAATTCAAGCGGCAACGCCTCCTCTCCCACCGGGACAGGTTTGCGCGCGGCGGTGCGGGCGTGGGTTTCGCTCAGATACCCGTTGTCCACGGGATGGACCGGCCGCCCTTCGTATTCCTCGACGTCGCCGCGGTTCAGGATCCAGTCGCGGCGCAAGGGGGGGAGGCCATCGGTGACCTGACCGGTGTATTGGGGGTCGCCCCAGGGCCCGCTCGTGTCGTACACGCGGACGGATTTGTTGGTTTCGAGCGTGCCATCGAGTCGTTTGGCGGGCGACTGTTCGATTTCCCGGAGCGGCACACGAAGGTGGGGATGGATCTTTCCCTCCAGGTAAATGCGCCGGCTGTTGGGAAGGGGGTCGCGGCTCCGGGGTTCGAGGGAATCTTTTGAAGCGATCATGATTGTGAGGAATTGAAGGTTGGGAGTGGAGGAAATCCCGTGTGGGTTCGGGTTTGGCGTGTCATCGCGATCGATCAGATGATGTCGCCAGGGAGCCGGAAGAGGGAGGAGCGCCTCCCTTCGCCAGCATTACCTGGATCAGGTTCGACGGGTCGATGACGCTCCCGCGCCACCCTCTCAGCCTTGCGCCGGCGCGCCAGTCATGGCGCCGGGGTTCTGGTTGGCTCCCCTGGAACGAAGGCACCCTAGGACGGGAGCCCGTGTCCGTCAAGGCGACGGAACACCGCGGGGTGCGACTCGTGTGTCGGGGCCGGGTGAAGGCGATGTAGGGAGGTGGGCACGTGTGGAATGGACACGGGGCGGGACGCCCCGTGAACTCGCAGCCGGGACGGCTGCGCCACGGGGATGGAGTCACAGGGGCCGCGTGGGCGGGATGGACATGGGCAAAAAAGAAAGCCGTCCCGCATCGCACGGAACGGCGTTTCTTCGCCGCAGCGGAGATAATTCCGCCTAGGCTTCGAATGAACGCCCACACCCGCAGCTTTGGCGGGCGTTGGGGTTGGAAATCTTGAATCCGCCTTCGTTGAGGCTGTCCACGAAATCCACGGTTGAACCCCGCAGATAGTTGGCGCTGAAGGAATCGACCACGACCGGCACTCCATGTCCCCCGTCCTCGATGTCGCCCTCGCGTTTCTCATCGAACACGAGCCCGTATTGCATGCCGGAGCAGCCGCCGTTTTCAACGTAAACACGCAACACCTTCGAAGCCGCGCCGGTTTCGCGCTCCAGCAGGGATTTGACCTGGGACACGGCGCTGTCGGTGAGGTGAAGTAAGGATTCGGTTGCAGTTTCGACGCTCATGAAGAACTGCCGACAAACTACCAACGCGGGGTGAAGGTGTCAAACCGGCAGAGTTAATTTTTTGGGGTCTCCTGGCTCTTGCGCACGTCGGCGATCCGCTTTTCCATCGATGGCTCGAGCACGGGATACGTCCGGGCAAGATGCTGATAAATCCGGACGGATTCCTCCCATTCGCGACGTGCCAGAGCGAGTTCGGCGAGCGCCAGGCCGGCGGTTTTCTGCCAGCGCGGGATCGGGCGTTCGCTATCCCCGGGACGCACGTTGCGTCCATGGAACACGTTGGCGTAATGATCGGCCGCTTGCGCGAGCAAATTCCCACGATCCGCCTCCGGCACCGATGGAGTTCGCGCCTGGTCGCGACGGACGTGGCCCAGACCGATCTCGGCCTGGCTGCGTGCGGCGAGGTTGGACACGGGAGAATCGATGACTTTGCGATAGGCCTCCGCGGCTTCCTCGTAGAGGGCGGGTTCACGTTCGGCCAGTTGGTAGTTGCAGTGGCCGATTTTGCCCCAGGCGAGGGGCACAAGGGGATCATCGGGGAGATTGTCCACGATGCGTTTGAAGGTGTTCCTGGCTTCGCGAAATCGTTCCCTGTTGCGGGCGGCGGCCTCCTCGGGGGTGGTACCGCCGGGGAGCAGTTCCTCAAGAATCAGGTCTCCCAGCGCGAAATACGCCTCCGCCACCACTCCACGAGGGATCGTTGAATCGGGAACGGCGGGAGGCCCGTTGTTGATCAGCCAGGTGAAATGCTCGCGCGCGTCGGAAAACCCATGTCGCCTATAGGCGGCCTGCCCCGCTTTGAGCCGGGCGCGGGGAGCCAGGGGCGACTCGGGCCACTTCTGAACCAGCTCCTGGTAGTGTCGCTCGGCCAGGGCGAACTTGTTCTCCCGGAAATAATAATCACCCGCCCAATCCTGCGCCCGCCGGGCCAGTTCATGATCGGGAAAGCGGCCGACGAAATTCGTGAACAAGGTGAGCGCATGGGTCTCCTCGCCGGCGCGATAATGAGCCAGCGCGCGAAAGAATTCGGCGGACGGAAGGGACGGATGCAGGGTGTATTCACCGACCCAGGCGTCGTATTGCCGGACGGCGGTTTCCCAATCCCCCTCCAGCTCAAAGGTGCGCGCGACCGCCAGCCTCACCTCGGGCACGAACGGGGAATCCGGACGGCGGTTGATGATCGCGCTGAACAGGGCGCGCGCGCCGGCGGGGTCTTCACGGCGGTTGAGCGCCTGGCCCAGCAGCAACTGGCTTCGATCGGCGAAGAAACTGTTCGGATACCAGTCCAGAATCCGGTTCACCGCCTCGGCCGCGACGCGAAGATCCCCGATCTCGAGCGCCGCTCGGGCCGTCTGGTGGAGCGCCTGATCGAACAGGGTGTTTCGCACCGGGGACAGATCCTCATACTCGTCGATCAACTGCCGGTAATTCCGCACCGCTCCTTCGAAGTCCTCCATCCGGTACAGGGAGTCCGCGAGTTTGAAACGCGCGACCGCCTGGTGCTCGGAATGGGAGAGCCGCTCCACCGCGTTGCTGAAGGCGGCGGAGGATTCCGGGTAGCTTGCCTGCTCCCAGAAACACCAGCCGCGGATGAGATGCGCCCTCCCTGTCAGCGGACTTTCGGGGGATTCCTCGATCAGCGAATCAAGCTGGGCAAGCGCCCGTCGAAGAAGATCGTTGCCGGGCTCCACGGCGACAGAGGGACGCGCGGGATCGGTGGCCGTGTGGTACTGTTTGAGGAACAATTCGCCCAGGGTCAGGCGCGCCAGAGACTTGGCGGAATCCCTGCCCGGCTGGTTGACCAGCCGTTGCAACAGTTCGATGCCTTCGGTCACACGGTTCCGTTCCAGGGTCAATTCGATGATCTTGAGAAGCGAGGTGCGGCGTTGCAGTTCGGGCACCCCCTCGCCAAGATTCTTCTCGTAAACCGCGACGGCCTCCGCCTCGCGTCCGATGTCCTCCAGAATGCGCGCCTGCAACAGGACCGATTCCGCCTGATATTCGCGTTGTCCGGATTCCGCGGCGACGTCGAGCAGCTTTGTCGTGGCCTCCAGCGCTTCCGCGAGCTTTTGCTGCGACAACAGGACGCGGCAGGACAGATACTGGCGCTGCCATTCCAGCGGGGATCGGAGGGGGAGTTGCGCGAGTTCCTGAAGCAACGCTTCGCAGGCGGCCAGGTCCCCCTTGCGCCACAGGACCTCCGCCAGCAACAACCGGCCGCGCAGGACATTCTCGGAATTGGGTTGTTCCCGGGCGATTTGCGCGAACACGCGATCCGGATCCCGCAGGGTCGCGATGACTTCGTCCCACTGCCCCAGTTCAAAATACGCGCGCGCGACGTTGAAACTGGCGTTCAGTCGCAACGTGGTCTGGGGAAATTCCCGAAGCATCTGGGCGAACAACTCGGCGGCCTCCCGGTGCTTCCCACTCATCATGCGGGACTCCGCCTGACGGTAGCGATAATGATCCCCCAGTGAACCGGCTTGAATGAATTCGTCCCGCAACAGGTCGAACGCCCCCTCGTAGTTCTTCTGGTGATACCGCGCCTCCGCCTGCAGCAACACCGCGCGGGCTCGCAATTCCGATGCGGGATAATTGGACACGAAATCGGCGAACCACGTCTCGGCCCGCTCGTAATCACCGCTTTGAAAGACGCTGTGCGCGGCGTTGTAGGCGCGCTGTTCGGCGGTGTTCTCCTGGGCCGTTCCGATTCCCCTCAGGAAGAGCAGCAGGACAAGGGTGATGGCTGACAGTCGGTGCATCGTGATCGTGATGGCGCGTTCGTGGACGCCCGGCCCAACGGGCTCCGGCGCCTGAACCGCATGTTATGCGACAGCCGGAGAAAGCAATCGACTCAAAAATCGTCCCGTGTGGCTCTCCGGGCAGGCGGCCACCAACTCGGGCGGCCCCTCCGCCACGATCCGCCCCCCTTGCGATCCGCCCTCGGGGCCCAGGTCGATCACCCAGTCCGCCGTCTTGATGACATCCAGATTGTGCTCGATCACCAGCAACGTGTTGCCGGTGGCGCGGAGCTTGAACAGCACTTCGAGCAATTTGGCGACATCGTGAAAATGAAGGCCGGTCGTCGGTTCGTCGAGAATATACAGGGTGCGGCCCGTCGCCTTGCGACTCAATTCGGCGCCCAGTTTGATGCGCTGCGCCTCGCCGCCGCTCAATGTTGTCGCGGACTGGCCCAGCCGCAAATACCCGAGACCCACCTCCGCCAGCGTCATGCACGCGTCATGAATCTGCGGCACCGCCCGGAAAAACGTCACCGCCTCGTCCACCGTCATGTCCAGCACGTCGGCGATGTTTCGTCCCTTGTAATGAATCTCGAGCGTCTCGCGGTTGTAACGCCGTCCGTTGCATGCCTCGCACGTCACATACACCGGCGGCAGGAAATGCATTTCGATCCGGATCACGCCGTCGCCCTGGCAACGCTCGCATCGCCCGCCCTTGACGTTGAAACTGAATCGTCCCGACTCGTAGCCGCGAATCCGCGCCGCCGGCAGCCGGGCGAACAGGTCGCGAATGTGGTTGAACATCCCGGTGTACGTGGCCGGATTGCTCCGCGGTGTCCGGCCAATCGGCGTCTGGTCGATCACAATGACCTTGTCCAATTGCTCCGCGCCCCGGATTTCCGCGTGCTCTCCGGGCCGTTCCTTCGAACCGTGCAGCTTTCGGAACAACGAGCGGCGCAGTATATCGTCCACGAGCGTGCTCTTTCCGGAACCGCTCACGCCCGTCACGCAGGTGAATGTTCCGAGCGGAATCCGCGCGTCAATGTTCTTCAGGTTGTTTGCCCGGGCTCCGATGACCTCGAGCCAGCCGCGTTGGACCGAGGGGGCGTGACGCAATTTGGGCATCGGCACCTCCAATTGCCCGGAAAGATACTGCCCGGTGAGTGAGCGTGGCGCGGACATGATCTCCTCGATGGAACCCGCGGCCACCAATTCGCCGCCTCGCACCCCGGCGCCGGGTCCCAGGTCCAGAATGTGGTCGGCGGCCCGTATGGTGTCCTCGTCGTGCTCGACCACGAGGACGGAGTTTCCGAGATCACGCAATTCCCGCAGTGTCGCCAGCAAACGGTCGTTGTCGCGTTGATGCAGCCCGATGCTGGGTTCATCGAGGATGTAAAGTACGCCGACCAACCCCGCGCCGATCTGGGTGGCCAGCCGGATTCTCTGGGCTTCGCCGCCGCTGAGGGTTCCACTCTCCCGATCCAGGGTCAGGTAGCCCAGACCCACATTCACCAGGAAACCCAGTCGCGAGCGGATTTCCTTGACGACGTCGCCGGCGATCCGGCGTTGGAAGTCGGTCAACTGAAGGCCCTCGAACAGACGCAAGGCCTCCTCGATGGAGAGCGCGCACACGTCCATGATGGACAGGCCGGGAATAGCCGGATTGGCCTGGGGAAACCCGGCGGCCGTCGTTGAGCCGGCGCACAGGGTAACGGCGAGGATCTCTGGCTTCAGGCGGCGTCCGCCACAGGCATCGCAAGGTTGCGGGGACATGAACTGTTTGAGGCGGTTCCGGGTGAACTCGCTTTCGCTTTCCTGGTAGAGGCGTTCCAGGTTGGGAATCACCCCTTCGAACGGACGTTTCACCCGGCTCATCTTGCCGGCGCGCCAGAAGTTGAATTCGATCTCAGTGTCACCGGTCCCGCGCATCAACGCCTGTTTGAAGTCATCGGACAGTTTCCGATAGGGAACCTCGAGATCCTGTCCGTAATGCGCCGCCATTCCGCGAAGCAGACTCTTGTAATAGACGATCATCCGCTTGGCGCCGCGGCGCCATGGAAGTACCGCCCCGCCGTCCAGCGACTTGTCCGGGTCCGGCACGGCGAGTTGTTCATCAAAGATCATCTTTTGCCCGAGGCCATGGCAGACCGGGCAGGCGCCGGAGGGCGAGTTGAACGAAAAGTGTCTGGGTGTGGGCGGCTCGTAACTTTGGCCGGTTGTGGGGCTGAAGTTTCGATTGGAATGCAGGTTTTCCACCCAGACGTCGCGGTTCCCGGCGTCCGGGGGTTGTTCCAACAGCGCCAATTGGCCTTCCCCCCATTTCAACGCCGTTTCCACCGAATCACCGAGCCTGACCCGGATCTTCTCATCGATCACCAGCCGGTCCACGACCGCATCGATCATATGCTTCTTTTTCGCGTCGAGGCGCAGTCGGACATTCGTGGAAAGCTCGACCAGTTCCCCGTCCACGCGGGCACGAACGAACCCTTCGCGGGCGAGACGTTCGATGACGTCGCGAAATTCCCCCTTCTGATCCCGCACCACGGGAGCGAGCACCATCACCCGCGTCCGGGCTGGCAGGGCGAGAATGCGATCCACAATGTCGCTCGTGGTCTGCCGCGTGATAGGCTGGCCACTGTCCGGGCAGTGCGGCTGTCCCAGATGGGCGAATAGCAGTCGGAGATAATCATGGATCTCCGTGGTCGTGGCGATGATGGAGCGGGGATTCGAGCCCGAGCCGCGTTGTTCGATGGCGATGGCCGGAGAGAGTCCCTCGATAAAATCGATGTCCGGCTTTGGCATTTGATCGAGAAACTGCCGGGCATAGGCGGAGAGCGACTCGACATATTTGCGCTGGCCTTCCGCGTAAATGGTGTCGAACGCCAGCGAGGACTTGCCGGAGCCGCTCAGTCCGGTGATGACGACGAGCCGGTCGCGGGGAATCGACACATTCAAGCTCTTGAGATTGTGCTCTCGAGCCCCGCCGATCTTGATGAAATCCTTCGCCATACCCTGAAAACTCGGAAACAGACGAGCGGACAAGCTACAACACCCCCCCTCGGAATCAACGCGTTTCACCGGCGTGGTTCACCGGGGTGGTGTCGCCTGAGTAACTATCTCCAATAACGCCTGTTCCAAAGATTTGACCCCTCAAAAAGGCTCTTATACACAGCGTCATAAATAATTGCGTATTCAGAGGGGTTGTGCTTCACTCGGGGCATGAAGCCGCTGCAGATTCAAGATGCCGAAACCATGATCCTCGCGCTGCAAGACGAAATTCGTCGCTCGGAGGAGTCTCGATATGATCACCGCCTTCACGGCGTGTTGTTGGTCGCTCATGGCATTAGTTGCCGTGAGGCGGCCGGAGTTCTGGGGGACGCTCCGCGCACAGTGGAGAACTGGGTCCATCGATTCGAAAAGGATGGCCTGGCCGGATTGACCGAGGGAGATCGTCCAGGCCGGCCTTCCCGCCTGAGTCCGGCTCAACTGGCCATGGTTGAAATCGCTTTAAGAAAACCCCCGGCCGAATCCGGGGTGGCAGGTGGCGGTGTTTGGGACGGCAAAACCCTCTCCCGCTACTTGGAGCACAAGTTCGGAGTGGAACTGAAGGCGCGTCAGTGCCAGAGGATGTTTCGCCAGTTGGGCTTTCGCCTGCGCAAGCCGCGCCCCCTGATCGCTCAAGCCGATCCGAAAGCACAAGCCACGCATAAAAAAACTCCGCGCACTGGCGCGAAACGCCGACGTGGATCTGTGGGCGATGGATGAGGTGCATTTTCAACAGCACGGGTCCCGCGCCCGAATGTGGATTGCGCCCGAGGCGAACGACCCGGTAGTGCTTCACCATCCCACGCGCAAGAGCGTCGGCTATTTCGGCGCCGTCCGTTTGCGGGATGGAAAGTTTCTCTTCAGACACGAAGCCCGTTGTTTTGATGCAATGACCACCTGGACCTTTCTTCGCCAATTGCGCCAGGCCAGCCGTCGGGCCGGACGCCGGGTGATCGTGATCACCGATAATGCCAGGTATCACCATGCGAACCTTCACGCCGGGTGGCGGGCGCGGCAGGAACCTGAGTTCGCGTTGAGCTATCTGCCGCCCTACAGCCCGGATTTGAATCCAATCGAGCGTGTCTGGAAACTGACACGCCGGCTGTGCCTTCATAATCGTTACTTCCCCACGCTGGCAGGGGTGCTTGAGGCGGTGGAAGGTCAGTTTGAATACTGGAAACAGCCCAATGAAACACTCAGAAAGCTGTGCACGGTGGCCTGATATACGTATTTATTTATGACGCTGTGTATAGTTCGCTAGGTCTTTCAGTTTGCGCGCGCGCGACCCTTGGATGCCGGTTCCTGGATCCCAGATGCAATTCACCTCGGTCTAGTCTGACAGCGGGCGGCCCAGCGTGTCCGCATTGCCAACTGACGTGGCCCGCCCGCATTCGATCGAGTGATTTTGTTGGTCAGGGTGCAGCATGTTCAATTGATTCCAAGAACTGAGTGTGCTCCGCAACGACCTCCTGCCAGTGTGGCCTCGCGTTTGTCCGAACAAACTCGATGGTCTCTCCCAGACGCCGCTTTAATTGTTCGGTTGTGA
>DATKEE010000321.1:0-2587 GCA_035544555.1 Candidatus Methylomirabilota bacterium | reverse complement strand
GTCGTCTTCGACTTCCTCGGCGCCGACGTAGCGGCCGGGCGTTAAAACCCAGCTATGACTGGCGATGTCTTCCGTGGTGGCGGACTTACAAAAGCCTGCGATGTCCTCATACTTTTCAACCCGCGCTGGGTTACCCTCATCCCCGGCCCTTCTCCCAAGCTGCGCACCCTCACCCTGACCTCTCCCAGCGGGAGAGGAGTTGGGAGAAGGGAGTCCGAGCCACGCGTGATAGGTGTCCACGATCTTTGCAATGTCAGCGTCCGTTAGTTCGCGATGCACCCGGTCGATGAGCGTTCCCATCTTTCGCGCGTCGATAAACAGCGTTTGTTTGCGCCTATCGGTGCCCGATTCCCTCCCTTCTCCTTTTGGGAGAAGGGCCGGGGGTGAGGGTGGTCGCCCGGACTTGTCGCGCCTTAGAAACCACAAACACACCGGGATTTGCGTGCTGTAGAAGAGCTGGCCGGGCAAGGCAACCATGCAGTCCACGAGGTCGGCCTCAATGAGGGCGCGGCGGATGTCGCCTTCGCCGGACTGGTTGGAGGACATGCTGCCATTGGCGAGGACGAAGCCGGCCATGCCCTGCGGGGCGAGGTGGTGGATGAAGTGTTGCACCCAGGCGAAGTTGGCGTTGCCCTTCGGCGGGACGCCGAACTGCCAGCGCGCGTCATCGTCCTTGCGGAACCAGTCGGAGTCGTTGAAGGGCGGGTTGGCGAGGACGTAGTCGGCGCGGAGGTCGGGATGGAGGTCGCGGCGGAAGGTGTCGGCATGCTCGGGGCCGAAGTCGGCGCTGATGCCGCGGATGGCGAGGTTCATGACGGCGAGGCGGCGCGTGGTGGCGTTGGATTCCTGCCCGTAGATGGCGACCTGATCGCGCTGGCCGCCGTGAGCCTCGATGAATTTCTCGGACTGCACGAACATGCCACCGGAGCCGCAGCAGGGGTCGTAGATGCGGGAGTTGGCGTGCGGGGCGAGCATTTCGACGAGGAGCCGCACGACGCAGGACGGGGTGTAGAACTGGCCGCCGTTCTTGCCCTCGGCACTGGCGAAACGGGTGAGAAAATACTCATAGACGCGGCCGAGGAGATCCATGGAGCGGTGGGAGGGCATGGGAGCCGTTTGAACGGCACCTTTCGCCTCACCGTCGCCGGCGTCCGGAGGCAGATCGGCCTTCGCGATCTCCTCGCCGGCGGCGCTCCGAATCAGGGCGAGGGTGGCGATGAGGTCGCTGAGGTCGCCGAGGCGATGCTTGTCGAGGCCGGGGCGGGCGTAGTCCTTGGGCAGGACGCCCTTGAGTCTTGGGTTGTCGCGCTCGATGGCGACCATCGCGTCGTCCACGATCTTGCCGATGGTGGGCTGCCTGGCGCTGGCCCGAAGGTGGGACCAGCGGGCTTCCTTCGGCACCCAGAAGACATTCTCGGCTTTGTATTCGTCCGGGTCCTCGGGGTTCGCGCCGGCGCAGTCGCCCTCACCGGCGGCGAGCCTGGCGTGGTGTTCCTCGAAGGTGTCGGAGATGTATTTGAGGAAGATGAGGCCGAGGACGACGTGCTTGTATTCCGCCGCGTCCATGTTGTTCCGGAGCTTGTCGGCGGCGAGCCAGAGCTTGGCCTCGAAGCCGAGGTGGGCGGTGGATTTCCCGGAGGATTTGGTGGTCCTGGTTTTCAATTCAACGGCTCAGTTCCCTCGTTGACGTTGAGAACCAACAGCGGCACAAACCCCGCCTTGCGGAAATGCTCGTCCGTCGTCAATGCCTCGCGCAACGCCCGCTCTTTCATCAGGCAGAAACTCAAACAGTCCACGAAGGAATAGCCCTTGTCGGCCTGTTGGCGAATCATCGCCTTGGCGGATCGCAACAGGGCATCATCCGGATTCACCAGCAGCAAGGCGGTGCTGCGGTCCAGGTAGTCGAGGAACCGGGCGACCAGGTGCGGCCGTTTCCGGGCCACCAGCAGGGTGCAGGTTTCGCCCACGATCCATTCCGTCATGACGGGCCGGATCCGGCCCCGGCCCGCCCGCATCCAATCCACCGCCTTCGCGTGACAGGGATCACGTTCGTCCATCAGCGCGAAGCAGCCGCTGGTGTCGAAAAAGACCTCAGCGGCCATAGACGGCGACGTCGATCTCGGCGTTGGTCAACGGCCCGATGGGCTCCGCCAGTTCGTCCAACCGGAAGATCGGGTCGTCCGCCGTCAGGTCCGGCTCCGCCTTGAACGGGACGATCCGCGCGAGGGGTTTGTTGCGGTAGGTCAACGTCAGCGTTCGGCCGGCCTTCACCGCCCGCAAAACCCGCTCGAACTCGAACCGCATCTCGTGCGTCGAGATCGTTTGGGAACCGCCCTTGGTTTTCGGCTTGTTCATAATGCTGACTATTATGTTTGCGCACCCCCAAAATCAAGACTCGAAATGCCAAAGAAACGCGGATTACACGGATTCTGCGGATTCATTGCTTTTTCCATCCGCGCTACCCGATATCCGCAGTTTCAAATCTGTGGTCATGCCAGTCCATGCGCGATGGCGAAGGAGTTGTTCTCCTTGCATGCCTCCTTCACCCGGTCGGGCCAGTACTCCATGGCTTGTTGTGCCCCGTCGT
>DATKEE010000320.1:0-6635 GCA_035544555.1 Candidatus Methylomirabilota bacterium | reverse complement strand
TATCGCAGGCCGGTGCCGTTGGTGACATTGACGGAGCTTTTTCGACCGCGCGCGAAGCGAGGGACTGTGGACTGAAGCGAGGCCGGGTTGGCGCGCTGGGAGTCGGACGTTCCGGGCTGGGACAAGAAGTTGGAGGTTCGTTACCCTGATCGGAGTTTGTCGGTGGTTTCAGATTCTTGGGGGGATGGGAAGCGAGGCTCGCCTCCGGTGAGGCCCGGGAGTATTCTTTCGGGCGATTCGAGCGCGAACCATGAGCAAACTGCAAGAGCAACTGGATCGATTCCTTCGCCGACAACCGACCCTGGGCCGGGGTGTCTATATTGTGAAGGGAGCGGTGGTCATGGGGGATGTGACGCTGGGGGAAGGGGCGAGTGTGTGGTATCACGCGGTGTTGCGGAGTGACATCAACCGGATTGAAGTGGGGGCGTTCTCCAATGTTCAGGATGGGGCGGTGCTTCATCTGGCGGACGAGTTCCCATGCATCCTGGGTGAATACGTGACCGTTGGACATTCGGCGGTGGTGCACGCCTGCACGATTGAGGACGAATGTCTGGTTGGGATGCATTCCACGGTGTTGGATGGCGCTGTGGTGGGGCGGCAGAGTCTGATTGGAGCCGGGGCATTGGTGACACCCGGGACGCGGATCCCCGAAGGGTCGTTGGTGCTGGGCGCGCCCGCCAGAGTGGTCCGGGCACTGACGGCCGAGGAGCGGGGTGCCTTGAAGGGGTGGGCGGAGAAATATGTGGAGAATGCCGCCTATTGTTTGAAGCATGGAATCAACGTGGGGGCTCCGCTGCCAACCTGAGTTCCGGGTTGGGGAAGCCGCGTATGTGGGGTTCGTGACTCGACGTAGAATTCCGGCAAAGGCCCGCCACAAGTTGGCGGGCCTTTGCAGTTTCCGGGAATGCGGGAGGGATAGTCCGGCGGGATCAACCGCTTCGTCGTTTTCCGGAGGAGAGGCCGCGGGATTGAACGGCGATGCCGACCAGGACGAGGAGGAAGAACACGGCGACCGGCCACGGGGACGGGATGGAGGTGGATTCGGCAACAAGGCCAGCCCCCACGACCGAGGACAACAGGACGAGGGCGGCTCCAAAGAGAAGCAACACGAGCAGGGCGCCAACCACTCCACCGGCCAGCAGCGCCAGCCACCAGTATTCGGGGTGTCCGGTCTCCATCAGCTCGAACAACTTTACCGCGGCGATGCCACCTCCAAGGAAACCGGCCACACTCAGGGCCAGCTTCTGGAGGAAGACGCAGAGCAACGCGCCGAGGAGGCCGGCAAGCAGCGCAATCGCGAGGGTTATCCAGTGATCCATGCTTTCGCTGGCGAGTTTACCGACGAGGGTGACGCCGGCGACGAATCCGATGCCGCCGACGAAAAGCCAGAACAGCCGCCGGCCGAACAGTACCAGCGCCAATCCCACTGCGATGCTGACATACGCCATACGTGAAAGCGGTTCCAAGCCCCAGTTGTAAACCGGCGTCCGGGGATCAACAATCCTTCAGTTCCCCAGAGCCTGTTTTAAAAATCGAAGGGGTCCTGTTTTAAAACAGGCTCTCAGGAGACGGCCAGCCGCTATTGGCCTGCGGACGCGGGATCAGCGGGTTCGGACTGGTGCAGCCGGCTGAGGGCGTTCATGGCCGCCTGGCTTTCCGCCTCCTTCTTGCTTTTCCCGAATCCACGGCCCAGTTCGACGCCCCGATGAGTGGCGACGCATTCGAAGCTGCGATCGTGATCGGGACCGCTGGCGGAGACAATTTCGTAACGGGGGGACTCCGTCGATTCGGCCTGGAGGTATTCCTGGAGTTCGCCCTTTGGATTGTCCAGGTTCGGAATGACTGTGAGGCCGCCGAAGACTTCCCGGAACTGGCGGAGGACCAGTTCGCGCGCGACCTCGAATCCCCCGTCGAGGAAGGCGGCTCCCAGAATGGCTTCAAACGCGTCGGCGAGGGTCGAAAGCCGGGCGCGCCCCCCCTGGCTTTCCTCGCCCCGGCTGAGAAGGAGATGATCTCCGACGTCGAGCCGGCGGCTGAGAATGGCGAGGGTTCGACGATTGACCATTTGCGCGCGCGCCTTGGTCAACGGCCCTTCGCTCATCATGGGGAATTTCTCATAGAGTTCGCGCGTGAGCACGAGGCCCAGGACGGCGTCGCCGAGAAACTCCAGCCGTTGATTGTGCTGGACGTTGCTGCCCTGTTCGTGGGCCACGGAGGGATGGGTCAGGGCAAGCCGGAGGAGTTCTTCATCCCGGAAGTGGTAGCCGAGTCGCTGTTGGAATGCGGACAGGTCGTGCACAGGGTCAACGGGCTGCCGTTGTGGACGGGTCGGATGGCAGCGGCTCGTCTTCGGCGGAATCGGCCGCGGTCCATGCCCCCGCGGTATCGGGAGAGCGTGTCGGCGCGGCTTGGTCGGCCGTAGGGTCCGCGTCCGGGGGTGGGTTGAGCCCGTGTTCGAGCAGGTCGGAGACGTCTTGTTGCACGGCATCGAGCTGGTCGAGTTGCAGGTCGGGGTCGGCAATGGTGAAGATGTCGCCGGTCCGGGGCTGCTCGTAGATGAAAACGCGCTGGTTGTCGCGGAGGATCTGTTCCTTGACCTTGAGCAGCCGTTTGCGTTCGAGCATGGCCGCGAGGATGTAGCACGCCGGACCGTGCGCGGGATCATTCCGTTCGATGAGCTTGCGGAGGAGGGTTTCGGCGTTTTCCTTCTGGATGGCATCGGGCCGCGGCGGGGGTGGCGCCTCGTAGATTCCCTGCCAGTAAGAGACGAAACCCTTGCGGGAACTGTCGCCGTCCTGCTCGCGTTGCTGCCAGCAGACATCGCAGAGATCCTCGCGCTGGAACTCGCCCTTCTCGTCGAACAGAAGGGTGTGATAGGGCTCCTTGTCCACGAACTGGCGCTGGCAGGCCGCGCAGTGTCGGGAGCGGGATTGGAGGTTCCAGTCGTTCATGAAAAGGATTGTGAATCGCGACTCGCTCTTTCCCGGCTGGCTGTCCCGCCATCAGGCGGCCCATGGCGCGGACCGTCCGAAGGCGGCACCCGGAACGCGTCCCGGCGGGCCCAGGATGAATCTTCAAACACGCTCTCAGTGATGGCAGCCGCATCCCGAGCCGCAGCCGCCGCCCTTGAAATCCTCCTCGCCCGGGACGCGTCCCAGTTCGAGCGTCTTGGTGACGTATTGGTTCACGGAGGAATGGATGGTTTGCATCTGCTCCTGCGCGTCGAGAAAGCCCTTGGCGACGGGATTGTTCATCAGCGTTTCGCGTTGCTGTTCGAACGCCGTGATTTCCTCGCTGGTGAGGGGCAGTCCATTCTGCTGCTTGTGTTGGAGGAATTGACCCTTCTCGCTGAGGCTTTCGTATTGCGCCTGGGCCGCCTCGTCCGCCAGGAAGGCGTCCACGCGTTTGCGCACGTCCTGAAAGTCGGGCTGGTCCACGATGGCCTGGCAGAGTTCGCGGGTCTTTTGGGCGATGACGTCGGTTTCGGTGAGCGTTTGCATAAATGAATGAATCAATGAATGAATGACAATCGGTGGCGCCGGCGCGCCCGTTCAGATCCAGGAGGCGCAAAGCCGTGCGGTCAATACAACACAATCCCGGACGGATGGCAAACCCTGGGAGACTTTTTCGAGCGGCTCCAGCCGGAGCTGACGAGAGAGGGAGGGCCCCGTACAAAGCTCTCTCACATATGTGACAACTTTGTACGGGGCCGGGGGTTGTCCTGTTCCGCTCATGGCTTGACGATTTCACGCGATGCCGCCTGTTAAAGGAGGAGGGCTACGGATGAACTTGGGTTTCACGGGATTATGGGCGGATATTCCAGTGCCCGATTGAGAATCGCTGACAAGCTTTACGGCAGGCTCGCCGCCGGCCAGCGGCCGTCCTCGATGTCGTGGAGCTGGAGCCGGTCCGGGTCGATGACCACATGTTTGATCCGCTGCCGCTTCCACGTATAGGTCACGTGAACCTGGCCGTCGGAAGTCTGAATGATCGCCGGATACGAATACTCGCCGGGTTGGTTCTCGAGGGCCAGGGCCGCCTTCCAGGCGCGGCCATCATCCGAGGCCGCGAGGTTGAGGAAATGCCGGCCGCGGGTGGTGTGGTTGTAAACCAGCAGCGCGCGACCGCTCCGCAACATGACCGCGTCCGCGCCGCTGCTGGGATTGGGCAGGGCCGTGGCGCGCATGGGCGACCATTCCGTCCAGGTGTCCCCCATCCAGGACTCGGTGAGCCGGCCCTGGCGGGAGCGACAAAGAATCTGAACGCGGCCGTCTCCCCATTTCAGAATGGTGGGTTGGATGGCGCCGAATTCCGCTGGATCATTCAACGATCCCGTCCGCTTCCAGGTCTTCCCGAGATCGGGCGTCAACTCCATGTGCACGCGCCAGCCGTCATGCTCCGAACTGGACCCGCACAACAGCGCGCCGTCGTCCCAGGAAACGGGCTTGCTGCGTACCGGACCCAACTGCCCCTCCGGCAATCGCTCCGGCGTGGACCATGTCGCGCCCCCATCGGCCGAGGTGATGCGCATGCCCCACCACTGCGACGGGCTGGGACCCACCTTGTAGAAGAGCACCAATGGCCCGCCGTCCGCCTGATGGAGAACGGGATTCCAGCACGGGTGACGTGTTCCATCGGCCTGGATGCCATTGGCCACCTCCACGGGTGTGGACCACTGTTGAGCGTCATGCCGGGCGAACCAGATGCCGACGTCCTTCTCGCCCTCATCCGTCCCGCCGAACCAGGCCGCCACGAGTCCTTGCGGAGTCTCGGCAATCGTGGATGCATGGCACGAGGGAAACGGAGCCTCATTGTAGATGAATTCGCTCTTCAAGACCGGCCCTTCCATCCCACCCACCGAAGCGAGGTCCGGGGAGTTATTCTGTGACGTGGCACATCCGGACGCGATGAAGCCACCCGCCGCGACAATCGAGATCAAGGTTTTCATGTCGATATGCAGACTGCTGTCGTGATTTGTTTGGTGCTTCGATATCGGTTCCGAATGATCACCGAGCCACGGCGCTAATCTTTGGGGCCGGTTACCATGGGAAAGTCATCCGTGCGGAAGGGCGACGCCGGCAGACCTTCCTCGTTGTAAAGGTTCACGACCGGATAATCCGCCCAGCCATAGCGAACCGCCACCGGCTTTTCCACCTCCGGGCTGCTGACGATGACCTGGTTTCCGTCGATCCGCGCCTCCGCCAAGACAAACTCGCGGTCCTCACCGGCGATGGCAAATCCCTTCAAATCGCCGTTCCGCGCCACCAGGCCGCCGCCCACGTGATCGAATGACAGCACCGCCCTGCCGTCGCGGACCCGCATTCGCTTGAAAACGGGTCCCGAGTAAACGATGTCCTCCCCGTAGGCGATTGCCCGTGCCGCCAGGGCCAGGCGCGCGCCCACCGGTTCCTTCTTCGGCGGGTGAATGTCGTCCTTGTCCCCGTAATCCGTGATCACGGCCATGCCTGTGTGGCGGAGTTCGTCGAGCGTCATCAGTTGGGCCTCGCGCAATTCCGCCCAGTCGCTCTCGACCGGTTGGGCGGTGATTTCCTCGATGGGGCGTCGGCGATTCTTGTCCCATGGCGCGAGTTGCACAAAGAGAAACGGGAATTCCCCCTGGTCCCAGTCACGCCGCCAATTGCGGATCATGTCGGGGAACAGACGCCGATATTGATGGGCGCGGCCGGCGTTGGATTCGCCCTGATACCAGATGGCCCCCCGGATGGCGTGGGGAATGAGCGGGGCAATCATGCCATTGTAGAGTTCCGACGGTTTCCATGGGGCGCGGGGACGGGGCCGGTTGAAGTCGCTCCCGGCAGTGTGGGCTGCCTCCGCCTCGCCCTCCCATTTCAGGACTTCCGCTTCGTGTCGAAGGCGGGCGTTGCGATAGGCATCGAGAATCTGCTCCTGATAGGCGCGGTCACGCATGAGAATCTCCTCCCGCATCCAGACCTCGGCCGGCGATCCTCCCCATGAGGTATGGATCAGGCCCACCGGAACCCCGAGCGCCTCCTGCAAATCGCGTCCGAAATAATACGCCACCGCCGAGAATCCCGCGACGTTCTCCGGCACACACAGCTTCCATTCCGACTGAACGTTGTCCATCGGCAGATCGGATTTGAGTTTGGGCACCGTGAACAGGCGCAACCGCGGATGTGTCGCGGCGTCGAGGGTGGCCTGAGGTTCGTGGCTGCGGCTGATCGGCCATTCCATGTTCGACTGGCCGCTGCAAATCCAGACTTCGCCGACCAGCACATCGGCCAGTTCAATTGTGTTCTTTCCCTGGACCGTGAGGGTGTCGGGTCCGCCCGCTTCGAGCCGGCCCAATTCCACCTTCCAGCGTCCATCGCGCGCGGTGGTGGATCGGGTCTCGTCTCGGAAGGTCACGGTCACGCGTTCTCCGTCGTCCGCCCACCCCCATACCGGCACACGCCTGCCCTGCTGCAGGACCATGTGATCGGTGAAGAGTCCGTGCAGTCGGATGTCGGCCGCGACCGGACACAGGCCGACGAGGAATACAGTCACGATCAACCTGAGGCTCAATGAACGCCGGGATGGAATTGTGGGAGAGGAGTGTACTGGGAACATGCGGCCACTACACCGTCATGCGCCGTGGAAATCAATCCGGAATGTTT